>JAUQXG010000132.1 GCA_030834765.1 Lutispora sp. | reverse complement strand
TTTAGAATGCTTAAGGATTATATATGAAAGAAATAGAAATATAGATGCTTAATTGGGAATATGAGGTGAATGACTTAAAGATATGAGAATAGGTAATGTATTATTAGAAAATAACATATTTTTGGCACCAATGGCAGGAATAACGGATATGGCTTTTAGAATACTTTGCAAAAGGCAAGGAGCAGGTTTGGTTTATCCTGAAATGGTAAGTGCTAAAGCAATTCATCATAATAGTGAGAATACAAAGGAAATGCTTAATTTTTCAGAAGAAGAGGAGCCTCTTGCTGTACAGATTTTTGGACATGATCCAGATATATTGGCGGAGACTGCCAAATATGTAGTATCTAGAGGAGCAAAGATTATTGACATCAATATGGGCTGTCCTGCTCCGAAGATCGTAAAGAATAAAGATGGATGCTCATTGATGCAAAATCCAGATTTGGTAAGAAATATAGTGAGAACTGTAGTAAAGGAAATCCATATACCTCTAACGGTTAAAATTAGAAAAGGCTGGGATGAAAGTTCTGTAAATGCGCTGGAGATAGCCACCATAGCTCAGGAAGAAGGAGCAGCGGCAGTAACGGTTCACGGAAGAACAAGAGAGCAGTTTTATACCGGAAAGGCAGATTGGGATATTATTAAGCAGATAAAAAGGGAGCTGAGTATCCCTGTTATAGGAAATGGAGATGTTTTTTCACCAGAAGCGGCAAAACAGCTTTTTGAACATACAGACTGTGATGCAATTATGATAGCCAGAGGCTCCCAGGGAGATCCTTGGATATTTAGAAGGGTATTACAATATCTTAAAAATGGAGAGCTATTACAAGAGCCGGAGGCAGAAGAAAAGATAAATACAATTATTGAGCATATGAAAATGCTTATAGCACTAAAAGGCGAAACCATTGCAGTAAAAGAAATGAGAAAACATATAGCTTGGTATTTAAAGGGGCTGCCTAATTCATCAGCTGTAAAAAATGCAGTGAATACTTTAGTTTTTGCAGATGAGGTGGAGAAAGTTTTAAAAGAATATTTAGATAGCATAACACTATCGTAACTAAAAAGTGGGGACTGGGCAATATTTCATATTGTACAGTCTTTTAATTTTAGCTAAATGCATATTAGCAGTCTGTTGATAATATCTTAAATAAAAAGGCTTTGGGGAGATATGTATGATAAAGTCTGCATTAGTCAAAACTGCTAAAACAAATATACCTTCCATACTTTCGGTATTTACAAAACCAAAGATTGTTAGAGAAATTAATTTTTCTATAGAAGAGGACTGTTTTTCTTTTTCAGTTATTGAATTACCTGTAAATAATGATATAATAAGTAGGAAAATTATAAAAAAATTAGAAAAACTTTGTAAAATAAATGAAATTATGAAACTATATATTGATATGAAGAGTCTAAAGCTTGAAGGTCCAATATCTGTGGATTTGGTGAGCCCAGAACAAATTGTTAATGTGAAGTCAATAAAAGCCTTATCCTCTTTAATAAAAGTTGGCGAAGTAATAGAGCAGAACAAATTAAAAAGTAATATAGGTTTTATTGTAGAAAATGTAGAGATGCATATGCTATATACTCTTTCTAATGATGCATCTAGTATCATTATATATGAAAGCAATAGTATGAACAAAGCAGAACAAAATAAAATATATGAAGAAATGATGAATGAAAAAGGAATATCAACAGTTTTTACAAAGGATATTTGCAAGATAATAGATAATTCTGAAGTAATCATAACCGATGAAAAGATAAGTCTAGAAGCATATAAAAATAAGCTTCAGGGTAAAATACTTCTCGGCACCAATAGTTTTGAAGGGCAATTTTTAAATATTGAAGAAATTTGGATGTGGTGTTGCGACTTAGAAACAAATGAAGATAAGGAAATAATTAGGCAACTTAACGATGAGTTTTTATGCTTGCTTAGGGAACACTATAGTAAAGAAAAAACAATAGACTTTATAAAACGGTTGCAATATATATATTTGTTAGATTCTAATGGGAAACAAGTTGATAATATAATGACCATAAAGTAAGATTTTCAAAAAATACGGAGTGCAGTAAATACTTGACAATGTATAAACTCTAAATTATAATATATTCAAATAAGTCGGGGGCAATGGAAAGCACTGAAAAGGAAGGCTCCTTTTCCAGTGCTTATTATGTTGAATTAGTCAAAATTGACAAAATCCAGTGAGAATAAAAAGCAATTATCAACATATATTATCTCATATATTTAAGGCAATTTATTTAATTGAAGGGGAGACAGAGCAAATGGCAAATAAAGAAAATATTTTAACACTAGAAGGATTAAGAAGAATAGAAGATGAGTTAGAGCTTCTTAAAACCAAGAAAAGACAAGAAGTGGCTTTAAGAATAAAGCAAGCATTGGCTTTTGGAGATATTTCTGAGAACTCAGAATACGATGAAGCAAAAAACGAACAAGCATTTGTAGAAGGCAGGATTGCTCAAATAGAGAATTTGCTTCGTAATGTTAAAGTTATAGATGAAGATGATGTAAAAACTGATTATGTAAGCGTTGGTTGTAAAGTTGTGTTAGAAGACTTTGAATTTGGGGATGAAGTTGAATATGGTATAGTTGGTTCTGCTGAGGCAGACCCGATGAATATGAAAATTTCCAATGAATCACCAGTAGGCAAAGCATTACTTGGAAAAGTAATTGGAGATCTTGTGGAAGTAGCTGTTCCAGATGGAACAATTAAATATAAAATACTTAGAATAAGCAAGTAGGGGGAGAGTTTTCATGGCGAATGAAGAATTAAGTTTAAGTGAAGTACTACAGATTAGAAGAGATAAGCTAGATAAATTAAAGGAAATGGGAAAAAACCCATTTGATATCGTTAAGTATAATCAGACTCATCATTCTAAGGATATAAAGGATAATTTTGAAGCTATGGAAGGTAAAGAAGTAGCCATAGCAGGAAGATTAATGAGCTTTAGACATATGGGAAAAGCATCCTTTACTGATATACAAGACAGATATGGAAGAATCCAAGCCTATGTGAAAAGAGATGAAGTAGGTGAAGAGGACTATGATTTGTTTAAGACTTATGATATGGGAGACATATTAGGAATAGAAGGAACTGTTTTTAAGACAAAAACAGGAGAAATTTCCGTGCATGCTACAAAGGTAATACTTCTTTGCAAGTCATTACAGCCTTTACCAGAAAAATGGCATGGTCTTAAGGACACCGAGTTAAGATATAGACAAAGATATGTAGATTTAATAGTAAATCCTGAAGTTAAAGATACTTTTTTGAAGAGAACTCAAATAATAAAAGAGATAAGAAATTATCTTGATAATATTGGCTATATAGAAGTTGAAACCCCAATTTTATCTACAATAGCCAGCGGAGCAGCAGCAAGACCATTTAAAACAAAAAGCAATGCACTAGATTTGGATTTATATCTTAGAATAGCAACGGAGCTTTATTTAAAGAGGCTTATCGTTGGCGGTTTTGAAAGAGTTTATGAAATGGGCAAGGACTTTAGAAATGAAGGTATTGATATAAGACATAATCCTGAATTTACGATGATTGAGCTTTACCAAGCTTATGCAGATTATAATGATATGATGGAGCTTTGTGAGAATCTGGTTGCACATTGTTCTATGAAGGTATTAGGGACTACAAAGATTACATATCAAGGAACAGAAATAGATTTAACACCTCCATGGAAAAGAATAACAATGGTAGATTCAGTAAAGCAATACTCAAATGTTGACTTTAATGAAATAAAGACTGATGAAGCCGCAAGAGAAATGGCAAAGCAACTTAAAATTGTGGATGAGCTGAAAAAGGATTTAAAAGACTGTACAAAAGGGGATATTTTAAATGCAGCTTTTGAAGCCTTTGTTGAAGAACATTTAATTCAGCCTACATTTATAATAGACTACCCAGTAGATATTTCACCTTTAACAAAACAACAACCTGGGGATCCTACAATGACTGAAAGATTTGAAGCATTTATATTTGCAAGAGAGATTGGGAATGCATATTCGGAATTAAACGACCCTATCATTCAAAAAGAAAGATTTGATCAGCAAGCGAATGAAAAAGAATTAGGTGATGACGAAGCCTATGCAACCGATGATGATTTTGTAAATTCTTTAGAAGTTGGTATGCCACCAACAGGTGGAATGGGTATTGGCATAGATAGAATAGTAATGTTCTTAACGGATGCTGCATCCATAAGAGATGTAATATTATTCCCAACAATGAAACCACAAGCTTAAATAAAAAAATGAAAATAGACTTTCTACGGAAAGTCTATTTTTTATTGTGTTAGCTATCAATAATATGGGAAAAACTATCATATTATAATATAGGATAGTTTTTTTGATTAATGGTAAAGGAGGAGTGTTATGAAAAAGGCATACACGGTGATACCCATTATTACAATTTTGATAGCGGCAATATTCACTGCAATAATAAGCTTTGTAGCACCAGAGGATACGGTAAAGGAAGCGCAAAGACTGTTACCAGTTTCTTTAGAAACAAAAAGACTGATTGTAGCGGCAACAATAATCATAATAGTTCTGCTTTTTATAGCTTTTAAGAAGAAAAAGTCAGAGAATATAGCAGAAACGCAAGAAGAGTCAGTGAATTCAACCCAAGAATTTACACAGCCTACTTCATATACGCTGCCATCTTTAATAAGTAATATCGCAAATATAGGCTCAAATACAGAACAAAATCAAATAAAGCCAACTATTGCATCTAAGACAGCAAATTCCCAAATAGGTGACATCCCTATAGCAGAAATAACTGACTTAAATCATGATGGGAAAATAGATATTTTAGATGTAATGATTGCAATAAAGCAACAGAGAGCGCAAGCTAATATTGAAGAGCAATAAGGTGGAGAGCCTCATTACAGAAGCATTGTGATGAGGCTTTATTTATGCATCTATCAGAGATTAAAAAGGATTGGGGGTTATATGGTTATTGTTGGATAATTGTTTTGAATTATGTTATTATTTCTATAGAATTGACGATTCAAAAAGGAAGTGTAATAATATGTTCTTTAATGTCGTAGAAACTGAAAGACTTATTTTGAGGGAATTAAATAAAGAGGATTTTGCATCCATTCATAGTTATGTTTCAGATCCTGAAGTGTGCAGATATCAGACATGGGGGCCCAATAGTGAAGCTGATACACAATGCTTTTTAGATGGATCTATAAAATATCAATTTGATAGCCCAAGATATCATTATGAAATTGCAGTAGTCACAAGAGCGGATAATAAGTTAATTGGTAGTTGTTCAATACATATAACCAATCTCCAAAATAGAGAAGGGTCTATAGGGTATTGTTATAATAAGCAATATTGGCGAAGTGGATATGCCTCTGAAGCAGCTAAAGCGATCATTAAATTTGGATTTGAAGATCTAAATTTACATAGAATTTTTGCAACATGTGACCCAAATAATATTGGTTCATCGAAAGTGTTAGAGAAAATAGGAATGAAGAGAGAAGGTCATTTAAGAGAGAACATGTGGCAAAAAGGAAAATGGAGAGATTCATTTGTATATTCCATTCTTGAGGATGAATATAGAAATAGTTTATAGTTGGTCCGGACATTAGGTAAAAGTATAAGAAATGGGTGAGGCAATAGAAGAACAAGGGGGTGGCTGTTATCAGCAAGAGAATGAAAGGAATCATGGCAATATTATTTTTGTCCATTTCATTTTATATGATGTTAACAAGGAGATATATTCATGCACTAGGAGATTATGTTATTGAATTCATCGGATTAAAATCGTGGACAGGTGATTTTACCGGTATACATTTAACTATTTTTTATTTTGGTGCACTAACATTCTTAGGATTGTACCTAGTTCGAAAATATGCGTTGAAAGAGTGGGGTATAAGAAAAAGAAAGGCCATATTCTTATTTATAGTTTTTATAACCATATTTTCTCTGATGACTAATATGGCAGTAAAAAGCATAAAAAAGTATTCAGATGGTTTGTTGTCCATAGGTTATCATTCTAAAACAAGCATAGTAAAATGCTATCAAGAAATTTGAATGTCAGATAATGAAGAAAATATATGCAGTAAAAGCTATATAGAACTTATGAGGTAGAAGGATGTTAGAAAATTCATTTGAGGAAAAAGTTAAAGAAGCTTTTCCCTTGTGTATGTGATAGGGTGTTAAGGAGGATAAAGCTATGTTAGGTAATCTTACTATCAGGAAATGTGATAAAAGAGATGAATCAGCAGTGGTTAAGCTTAACTTGAATTTTATGCAGGAGGTAATGGCTGAGAATCCCTATTGGACATCTTTAGAAATTCCGACTGAGGAAGAAATGAAGAATATATTGAGAGAGGCACTCACCATGCCAGAGAATATATTAATTTTTGTTGGAGAAATTGATGGAAATGTGATCGGATATGCGAATACATGGACGGTTTACAGTATATGGTCCAGAGGGAAGTCCTTGACCATTGACGATTTATATATAGCTTTACCATATAGAAAAAATGGTATTGGACAAAAGATGATGGAGTATTTAATGAGTTTTGCTAAAGAGAATGGATATAGAAGAGTTCAACTGCATGCAGAATTAAATAATGAGAGAGCCCATAGCTTATATAGAAAGCTGGGATTTAGTGAAGAAGAAATAATGTTTTTTATGAAGCAGATAGAGATTTAGTATTTTTCAATTAAAATATGAGAAGAGTATGCAGATATTGATGCTGTTATACCTAGACATGGTAAGTGGGGCATCAGATAAATAGAACATACCTTGAAGCGGCTTCAATGGATTTAGAGTTGTCGTGGATCATGAGTATGAAAAATTAAAATATGGAGGAAGAAATTTTGAAGAAAGTATATCGTATATTATTTTTCTTACATGTATTTGTAGGAATAGGGGCAATGGCTGGAGGGTTAGCAGCCATGACAAATCCTGAAAGTCCACTAGGAGCATCAGTAGAGGCATTAAAAAATTCGCCTTTTAGTAATTTTTTTATACCTGGAATTATTTTATTTGTTGTAATTGGTCTTGGAAATGTTATGAGTGCGTTCCTATTTCGCTTTAAGTTAAGGTTCCAAGGGTATATAAGCAGTGTTTTTAGCTGGGCTTTAGTCATTTGGATTATTGTCCAATGTATTATGCTGAATGCAGTTGTTTTCCTGCATGTTTTGTTTTTCGCCATTGGATTCATTCAAGCTATTTTATCAATGATTATTTTGTTCCAGCAGCATTTATTTCCAACAAATCTTGTTCGAAGCTTTTATAAGAAGATAACAGAGAAAATGTAATGCTAATATAGCTTATTACAAGAAATAAGAGAAGCATTAGATTGGAATACGATTTAGGGAGGAAGAGAAATGGATAAAAATGAAAACATCTTAGCTGACTGGAAGCCTATTCATGATAAAGGCATACTAGCATATGTTGTTCCATATACATTGCGTTTTCTGGCAGCTATAGCTACAATAGTAATCATTATATTTCTAATATACCGCCCTGACAACACCAATACAATAAGGTCAGTTATTATAAATAATACAATCATAATTGTCATTGTGACACTTGGAAGAGTTTTTGAATGGTTTAAAAGAGAAAAGCAATATAAGAATGTGATTCAATTGTTCCAACAGATCAATAAATGCCCAATGTGCTCTTCAGAAATATCTTCTACAGATAAAGTGTGTCCTTCATGTGGGATTACACTAGGAATTGAAAATAATAAGGAATAACTAGATTAAAATCGGAGAGGATTATAGCTACCCTTCTCACTTGTGGTTAGAGAGGAATTTTAAAATAGTAATAAAGTACAAAGTTAAGAAGAATCAATTTTTTATAAAGCTATATAAGATATAAATAAATTTAGCAGGGGTGTAGTAGTTATGTATAAGGAAGAGGAGAATCAAACATCAGAAGTTATTTTTTCCTATCATGTTAAGAAAGACAATAAAGTATTTATTTATTGGTATGATAAGCTTATAAAAATACTCTCTGGTGAAAAAGCTGAGAAATTTCTATCTAAAATTCAAGGCGCAGAATGCTTAGAATCTCAACAGCTTATGGCGAAGATTACAGGAAACCTGAAGCGTAAAAAGGATGAAAACACAAATACCATTGTAATCAGAGGTGCTCACTATACTAGGAATAAAGAGAGATGAGAAGTAAGGTTTATAAAAGATGCACTTAAATGGAGGAGAGCCATGCTAGAAACCAATAGATGTAGATTGGCTAAATTACAGGAAGCCGATTGCCAAGATGTGAAGAAGCTTTATATAGATACTAAAGTAAGAGAGTTTCTTGGTGGAATAGTTGGCGAAGAGTCATATCAAATTAAATTTTCCGATATGTGCAAATCAAGAACAGATGCATTATATTGGGTTATTCGCGAAAAAGAAAATGGTTTATTTATTGGATTGATTTCTCTAGATTTACATCATGATGGTGTGAGCACTGAAGTTTCATATCAGCTGCTGCCAGAATGGTGGAGAAAAGGATATGGGATTGAAGCAATTGAAAGAGTAATTGCATATGCATTTATGGAATTGAGACTATCAAAAGTAATAGCAGAGACTCAAACGGCGAATATATCATCATGTAAATTATTAGAAAGGATTGGAATGAGGCTAGAGCAGAAAATTCAAAGGTTTGGTGCAGAGCAAGCAATCTATATTATTCATAATACTCTTTTAATCA
>JAUQXG010000131.1 GCA_030834765.1 Lutispora sp. | reverse complement strand
ATGTGAAAATGAGCGAAATACATGGAATGTCTCAAAGAGGAGGGTCTGTATCCTCGCAGGTTAGATATGGAGAAAAGGTTGAGTCGCCAGTTATTGAACTTGGTGGAGCAGATATACTTGTTTCCTTTGAAAAAATGGAAGCACTGCGATGGCTTGAATATTTAAAGCCTGAAGGAAAGGTAGTAGTAAATAATTATGAGATAAACTCAATGCCAATTCTTTCGGGAAAGGCTGACTATTCTAAAGAGATTATAGATGAAATTTCAAGTAAAGTAGAAACAATAGTAGTCGATGCCTCGAAGCATGCAGCAGAGCTTGGAAATTCAAAGGTTATGAATGTAATACTCCTTGGAACTATCATTAAATCAATGGGGCTTAATGATATAAATTGGGAAAAAATAATAAGAGATAATGTGAAGCCTCAGTTTGTTGAGCTGAACTTAAAAGCCATTGAGGTAGGAATGAATCTAGTAAAATAGGAGATAAAAAATCTGCTCTAAATTTATTAAAATAATTTGGAGCAGATTTTTATTTGTCTATTATTTTAAAGAAATTTCTACCTTTGCAGGCATTCCTGATTTTAGTATCCCATTGTTACTATTTATAGTAACTTTTATTTTGGTAGCCTTGTGTTTGCTATCTGTATTGGATTGCAAATCTTTAGGAGTATATTCATGCTTTAGGGCAATATAGCTAACTTTGCCTACCTGAGCTCCAGTGGAAGTCTCCACATTTAGGGATTGATTATAATAAACCTTATCTAAATACTCATCTGGTATATAGCATAATACATATACGTCATTTGAGACTGCGATATCAGCGATATTGCTGCCTATATTAACAACATCACCTAACTCAAAGTTCTTGCTGATTATAATGCCATCAGCTAAAGCAAGAATATTGCAGTTACTTAGATTGTTTTCTGCCTGTTTCAATTGTGCAATGGACTGATCTAAATCAGCTTGTGCCATAGCAATAGATTGACTAGTTGCTCCGACCTTTAATAAGTCTAATTGTGCATTGGCAGCATCATAATTTGCTTTGGCCGCATTGATTGCACCAGATGTGGCACCACCTTGCAGCAATGCTAACTGCTGCTTTGCAGTTTCTAGCTGGTACTTAGCTGTAGAAAGCTGTTTAGAAGTAGTATCTAGCTTATATTTTGCATTATCCAATTCACTTTTTGATGATGCCCCTGTATTATATAGTTCTAACGCATTATTATATTGAGTATTCACATAATCATATGTTATCTCTGTATTCTTTATAGCCTCTTCAGCAATTGAAACTGAAATTTTTCCTTGCTCTATTTGTTCGCTTCTGTTACCCGTGGTCAAAATATCTAGCTGGGCTTTTGCCCCACGAACCTGCGCTTTTGCTTGCTCTATTTGTTGAGGTCGAGTTCCTGCCTGTAATTCCTCAAGCCTTGCCTTTTTCATATTTACCACTGCCTGTAGCTGGTCAACGGTATATTTTTGATTGGTATTATCAATTAATGCGATGATATCACCCTTTTTTACTGGTTCACCTTGCTGTTTATTCATTTGTATGATTTTTCCGGAAACAGTACTGTTGGAAGATAAAATATTATTCTGAACTTCTCCTTTTAGAGTTAAATTACCTGAATTTTGTGTACAGCCAGAAATTAGCAGTGTAATAGATAAAATACATAAGAATAATTTCTTCATACAAGCCACCTCTATATTTTACGATATTTTTTAAGAGTCAATATATTTGCTATCACTAAAAACACACAGATAATAGTCAAGATCAATACATTCATGGCAATATCACTCCAACCCTTTCCCCGTATCATAATATTTCTTAATGCATCGGCTATATACCAAAGAGGCATAAAACGTCCAATGGCTTGAAGCCAGGGGGCCATAGTGCTTAAATCAAATAGACCTGAAAAAAATACCTGTGGCACTAAAATTATTTGTATAAATTGAATCACTTGAAGCTCATTATCTGCAAATATAGATATTAATGTACCAAGTGAAAGAGCGATTAAAGCTGTTAATATAGTGATGAGAAGTACAAATCCAAAGGAACCTACCATCATTATTTTTAATACATGTATGGAATACCATGCAATCAGTGCAGATTGTATGATGGTAAAAACGCCAAATCCCAAAATATAGCCCATGATTATTTCCCATCTGTGAAGCGGTGTGGATAATAGTCTTTCCAGTGTGCCTGATGTAAGCTCCCCAAGGAAAGAAAAGGCTGAAATCAAAAACACGAAAAAGAACACAAAAAATCCAATCAATATAGGGCCAAAGTTATCAAAAGAGGACATGTTTTCATAACCATATAAATAAGTTATTTCTGGTACAATTTGCGTTGTTTGTTGCATAGCCTTTTGCACAAGTACCAGAACAGCATTATTTTTGGCAGGATCGCTGCCTTCTAATTCAATTTGGGGAATTCCACTCTTAAAGTTAATCATTGCATCGATCTTTGATCGTTTAAGAGCTTCATAAGAAGTATTTTCATCATACCTAATAACTTTTGCATCGCTATCTTCAAGCTTATTCACAAAGCTCATAGGCGCATTAATGATGCCAATTTTTGGATGATAATCTGAACCATTAAAGATAAAGGACATCATAGTCAATACTAATATTGGTGCAAAAATCATTAAGACCATAGTTCGTTTATCATGTTTCAGTTGAAGCAGAATTCTCATCATGACTGCGCGCATTTTCATTGTGAAGCACCTCCATAGTATAAAAATGCTTCTTCGATTGTATTGGAAGAAGTAGCTCGCTTAATGTCATTTGGGGAACCAATAGCGATCAACTTTCCTTCTCGAATCATTCCAAGCTCATCGCATTTCTCTACCTCATCCATTACATGTGTAGTAACTATGATAGTAGTACCTGCATCCCTCGACTTATATAGCTCATCCCATATTGTTTTACGAAGGAGGGGGTCTATCCCTACAGTAGGTTCATCCAGTATTAAAATTGGAGGCTCATGTATCAATGCGATGGCAAGAGATAGGCGGCGTTTCATGCCTCCGGAATATTGTTTCACCTGTTTTTTTAAATCATTTGATAAATTTACAAGCTCCATTACCTCGTAGATTCTTTGCTTTTGCTTTACTTTTGAAATATTATAAAGTGAAGCAAAGAAACGCAGGTTTTCTTCTGCGGTAAGAGCTCCATATAAAGCATCGGCCTGTGCCATATACCCAATTTTACTCATCATAGAAAGCTTAGGCATTTTTTCATCTAGCAGATATACTTCACCGCTAGTTGGAACATCAATTCCTGCAATCAATTTTATTAGGGTTGTTTTGCCTGACCCTGATGGACCTAAGAGGCATAAAATCTGAGAGTAAGGTATATCTAAGTTGATATCAAAGAGTACCTGGTTTTTTCCAAAACACTTATTTGCATGTTCAACCTTAATACATGACGAGTTTAGCTTCATTGCATCAGTCCTTTCTAAAAGGGAAATAGGAAATTTAATGGACAGTGTGTTTATTATTTGCATATAATCATTATAATTAGATGCGATGATATATGCAATAAACAGTAAAACCAGGAGTGTATATTAATAAACAAAAACAAGATTACTGTCTATTAAATATTTTAAGAGTTGAGCATTAATTTGGCAGGTTGAATAAATCAGATGGACTTTTTAAGCCTGCTACTCTGAAAGGACCTAAAAGAAACATTTTTTCTAATATTAATGCCATTTCTGCTGGAGATTCTCCCATGCCACTTCCGAGCCATTGCTGAATCACTCCTAAATGAGCAGATAGAATATAAGAAATAAAATATTCTTTTGGTATCAGCAAGTTTTCTTTCTTAAAGGCTTTAATCAGCTTCTTTTCAAATACATTAGTCTCCATGAGCTCTTTAATTTTATTTTGAAACTTTATATCACCATTGGGTCCTAAAATAGCTTTCATAAAAATTGAATTTTCTTTAAAGTAATGAAGAATATTTATAATAAAGGATAAAGGCTTGTCTATAGAATCTATATTACCCATAGAATCGATATTAAATGAATCGGAAGCGTTTTCAAGTTTCAACTGACTTTGAAGCTCTTCGATTACTTCATCTTCTATTTTTTTTAATAAATCATATTTATCATTGTAATGAAGATAAAAGGTTCCTCTATTGATATCAGCCCTTGTTGTGATATCAGTAATTGATATATTGTTGAACCCCTTTTCTTCGATTAACTCTGCTAAAGCCTTTCTTATCATTTTTTTTGTGCGTATGACTCTTTTATCCTCAGGTATCTTTGACATTTTCATCTCTCCTTTACACTTATAGATTATTATAAAGCAGATATATTTATAATGCTATGGAAAGAAACGATATAAAAATAGGTATTTATCCTTAGAATATATTGTAATTGAATAGGATAGTGGACTACTTCAGGCCAACTTGGCCCGAAGTGATGTGTAGATGTGTTTGTCGGATTTGTGCTTATCCCCTTTATAATC
>JAUQXG010000130.1 GCA_030834765.1 Lutispora sp. | reverse complement strand
TGAAAGAACGAAAGTCTTTTATGAAATAGAGTATAGTTCGGCACTTTGGACAGCTGGAGGAGGCTCTTTTATTGATGAGCTGATCGCTCTTTCTGGAGGAGAAAATATAGCGAAGGATGCCAATGGCGCTTATTCAGAATATAGCATTGAAGCCCTTATTGAAAAAAATCCTGATATATATATGTCAAACACATTTAATGAGGCGCTAAAGAATAGCGCTGATGTTAAAAAGAGACCTGGGTATGAGAATATTGCAGCTATAAAAAATAATAGAATAGAAATCCTTGACGGAAACTTACTTTCAAGGCCTAGCCAAAGAGTAGTAGAGGCTTTGGAGTTAATGGCTAAGGCAATACATCCAGAAGTTTTTAAATAAGTTAGTAGAAATTTTTCCTTTTTCAAAGTAGGGGGCAGATTATGAGCGTACACCTAAATAAGAAAACTAAATGGCGAGTCATACTGATCGTACTGATGATGGTATTGTTCATATCCTGTATTGTAGCCACGACTTTAGGAACTGCTAGAGTTAAAATAGGAGATTCATTGGGAATCGTATTACATCAAGTTCCCATAATAGGAAAATTTGTTGAGCTTGATGATGTTTCGAAAAATCATCAAGCTATAGTAAAAAATATTAGACTTCCAAGAATTATATTATCTGTTTTGGTAGGAGTTAGTTTGTCTGTATCAGGAACGACTTTTCAAGGACTATTTAAGAACCCTATGGCAGATCCTTTTGTAATAGGAATATCTTCAGGTGCCGCTCTAGGAGCAACCTTGGCAATTGTTTTCAAACTTAATACCACAATACCATTTTTTAATACTATATCGTTTTTTGCATTTCTAGGGGCAGCAGGGGCTACGTTTTTGGTATACAATTTGGCGAAGATTAAGTCAAAAATACCTGTGACAACACTTCTTCTTTCAGGGATAGCTGTGGGGCAATTTTTAACAGCTATCATGTCATTTCTGATGGTGATATTTAGTCATGATTTACATAAAATAATATTCTGGACACTAGGCAGCTTTGCTACAAAAGGGTGGGCCGAGGTTAGACTATTGCTACTGCCTGCAGCAATAGGTTGGAGTCTTCTATATTACTTTGCTAAAGATTTAAACATAATGCTTTTAGGAGAAGAATCTGCTCAACATCTAGGTATTAAAGTGGAAAGAACGAAGGGAATCATTTTATTGATCAATTCTTTTGTTGTTGCGATTGTTGTTGCAGTAAGTGGAATTATTGGATTTGTAGGTCTGATCATACCTCATATAGCAAGGCTATATGTAGGGCCTGATCATAGAATACTAATCCCTGTAGCGGGTCTTACTGGTGGGATATTTATGCTATTTGTAGATACCATTGCAAGAACCATAATATCTCCTATGGAAGTCCCTGTAGGAATCATCACCGCTTTGTTTGGCGGACCATTTTTTATTTATCTGCTACGAAAAAAGAAAAGCACTTTATAGGTGCTGAGAAAAAAAGCATGATACCTTGTGGAAGAAGATTGAGGGTAGCGTATTCTTTTATAAGGAAATTATAATAAGTTGAGGGATAGATATGCCTATTGCAGTTGAACTGGAAAATATTATATTTGGATATGATAAAGAAAGAATATTGAATGATATTTCAATTGATATCCAATCACAAAAATTTACAACCATAATTGGTCCTAATGGATCGGGAAAGTCAACCTTGCTAAAGGTAATATCATCCTTAATAAGTCCAGATAATGGAATTGTTAGGCTTGATGGAATAGACATAAAGAATATGTCTCAATTAGATATTGCAAGAAAAGTTGCAGTTGTACCACAAGAAAATAATATTGAATATCGTTTTACGGTACAAGACATTGTGATGATGGGTAGGTATCCACATTTGGGACGTTTCCAAACAGAAAGTATAAGAGATTATAAGTTAGTAGGCAATGCCCTTGAAATGACGAATACGATTCATCTGAAAGATCGGTATATCAATGAGCTAAGTGGAGGAGAAAAGCAAAGAGTAATTATAGCTAGAGCACTGGCTCAACAGCCAAAGATAATTTTACTAGATGAGCCAACCTCTTATCTTGATATTCAACATCAGGTGGAGATATTAGAGTTGCTGGAAAACCTGAATAAAGAAGAGGGATTAACTGTTATTGCAATTTTACATGATATAAATCTTGCAGCTAGATTTAGCAACAATATGATACTTTTAAAAGATGGAACTGTTATTGGCGAAGGTAATCCTAGAGAAGTGATTACATTAGAAAATCTCAAAAATGCTTATGAAATAGATATGATAATAAGCAAAAACCCATATTCTAATTCTCCATATGTGATTCCGTTATCCAGAATGGGGAAAGGAAAGATCATTAAAGAAGAAAAGATACATGTAATATGTGGTGGTGGTACTGGCACTGATCTGATACAAAGGTTGACAGCCAATGGCTACAAAGTTACAACAGGAGTATTAAATATTGGGGATAGTGATTGGAAATTTAGTCAAATTTATGACATCGAAACCATAGAGGAAGCACCTTTTACAGATATTAGTGATAATAGCTACAGCTCTAATATTTCAGCAATAGAAAGAAGTGGCATTGTAATACTTACAAGCATACCCGTGGGGTCTGGAAATTTAAAGAATCTTGAAGCGGTTCATTATGCTTTAAATGCTGAAAAAAGAGTCATATTTCTAGATCAATATGTAAATCAAGTGAAATATGATTATACAACAGGTGATGGTGAAAAACTTATAATGAATATTAGAAATAATTGTAGGGAGAACTATAAAAGCATTCAAGAACTTTTATTGAATTTATAAACTTATTGTTTAGAAATATAATATTTATTATCACCAAAAGGACATGCCAACATAATATGTTAGTGGGAGTAGGGACAACCTAGAAAGTCACCCATACTTTAAGGCAATCCATAATTCCCAGGTAGTTTTTTACTACTACACCTCCTTTTTAATAGAGCAGCGCAGCAAGCCACCTGTGCTGCTCTATGATTTTGCTAAATAACATATTGACATGCAATCTGGTGTGATGTATAATCATCCTTAACTTAATATGTTCTATCAAGAGAGGTGGAGGGACTGGCCCTATGAAGCCCGGCAACCTGCGTAATGCGAGGTGCTAATTCCAGCAGTTATATTCTTTGAATATGAACTGAAAGATAGATGAGAATAGATTTTTACCTCTTCTGTTTTTCAGGAGAGGTTTTTTGATAATAAAATCTTTTACGATTTCTTAGAGAACTAGATAAAAATAATATCGATATTTATCCAAAAATTTTATAAAGATATTAGAAAATTATAGCAAGAATCCACATGGTTTAAAGGAAACTGGAATAGCATATGCTACTGAACAGATCATTGGTTTACTTTCAAGCAAAATAGATGGGATACACATACATACAATGAATAAGCCTGATGCTACAGAAGGATTATAGAGAATTATAATATTAGTAAGAAAAGCATGGCTTAATAATATGCCTTTTATAAAGGGAGTGAAAAACTTGCATATTGATAAAAATGAAGTATTGAGATATTTAGGATATAGGAGTACACCAGACAAATTGACAGAAAGGCTGATGGACGAATGTATTTTGGAAATAGAGGAAGATAAAAGTGCAGGGTATGAATATAAAGTATTTGATATTGAAGTAACCACTGATGAGATCACAATTTTAAATACATTAATTCGACTTTCTGGGAGTGACATATCAAAACATCTTAAACACTCTTCAAAATGTGCAATAATGGCGGCAACACTTGGATCATCAATAGACAGTAGACTTAGATATTATAAAAAAACTGATATTGCAAAGGCTTGTGTTTTTGATGCATGTGCATCTGCAGCGATAGAAGGTGTTTGTGACTATATAGAAAATAAAATTCGTCTGTGGGCTTTCGAAAAATATGGATTAAGTATAACAAGCAGATATAGTCCCGGATATGGGAATTTGCCCCTTTCTACCCAAGGGCATATGATTGGTCTGCTAAATGCCTCAATTAGAATTGGACTTACAGCCACTGAGAACTATATATTGATACCCAGTAAGTCTGTAACTGCAATAATAGGATTTATAGATAAAAACAATGAAGAGTTCAATAGCAGTTGTGAGAACTGTAATATTTCTCAAAGCTGTTTATATAAAAAAGGAGGAGATTACTGTGGGCATTCTAGAATTGTTAGGTAAGAATATACTTATTTTTGATGGAGCTATGGGAACTATGCTTCAGCAAAGAGGTATCATAGCTGGAGAAATTCCTGAGATATATAATATTACACATCCTGAAATGATAGAGGATATTCATAAAATGTATATAGAAGCTGGAGCAGATATCATAACAACCAATACTTTTGGTGCAAATGAGTTAAAGTTTAGAGATACAATATATACCGTTGAAGAGATTATTAAAAGTGCAGTAAAAATAGCAAGAAAAGCGGCTAAAGATAAGTATGTGGCTTTGGATATTGGACCTATCGGGCAGCTGATGAAACCTCATGGGGTATTGGGATTTCATGATGCTTATGAAATTTTTAAAAATCAAATCGTAGCGGGAGCGCAAGCGGGTGCTGACATCATATTGATTGAAACTATGTCAGATCTTCATGAAGTAAAAGCTGCTGTATTAGCGGCAAAAGAGAATTGTACTTTGCCTGTATTTTGCACAATGACCTTTCAACAGCATGGAAGGACATTAATGGGGACAGATCCTATTACCATGGTTTTAGTTTTACAAGGTTTAGGTGTTGATGCTCTCGGGCTGAATTGCTCATTAGGTCCTAAAGAAAGCCTGGCAATAGTTGATGAAATATTGAAGTATTCTAATATTCCTGTTATGGTACAACCCAATGCAGGCTTGCCAAAATATGATGGCACAAATACCATATATGATATAAATTCTAAGGAATATTTTCAAGTCATGAAGCAACTGGTTGAGATGGGAGTAAGCATAATAGGTGGATGTTGTGGAACAAACCCTGAATATATAAAACAATTATCTGTGGGTTTAAGTAAACATCAGGTGAAGCAGATTGAAAGAAAGCATATTAGCGGGATATGTTCTTCGACTAAAACAGTTCTTATTGATATAGAACCTGTAGTGATTGGAGAAAGAATAAATCCTACAGGGAAAAAAAGGTTCAAGGAAGCAGTTAGAAACGGAGATATAGACTTTATAATAAATGAAGCAATACAGCAGAAAAAGTCCGGTGCTCATATTTTAGATGTTAATGTAGGGCTTCCAGAGATAAACGAAAAAGACTTTATGATCAATGTGATAGAAGAGCTTCAAAGTGTAATTGATTTACCATTGCAAATAGATAGTTCTGATGCAGATGTGTTAGAGGCTGCCACAAGAATCTATAATGGAAAGCCAATCATTAATTCTGTAAATGGAAGTAAAAAAGCCATGGAAGAATTATTCCCAATTGTTAAAAAATATGGGGCTTCAATAATAGGCTTAACAATGGATGAAAGAGGAATTCCTCAAACAGCATTTGAAAGAGTAGAAATTGCATGTAAAATAATAGAAACTGCTAAAACATATGGCATAGAGAAAGAGGATATTATAATTGATTGTCTTGTGCTTACGGCTTCAGCTCAGCAGACTGAAGTAATGGAGACAATAAAGGCTGTCCATGCTATCAAAAATCAATTGGGTGTAAAAACAGTACTAGGCGTGAGCAATGTTTCTTATGGACTACCTAATAGAGAGCTTCTAAATAGAACATATCTAACTATGGCTTTATATGCAGGATTAAGTGCTGCTATTATAAATCCTGGAGATAGGGACATGATGGATACAATGAAAGCATATAAAGTATTATCCAATATAGATGAAAAAGCTAAAGGATACATTGAAGCTTTTCACGGAGCAGTACATCTAAAAGATACAAATGTTAAAAAAGCTGATTATGATTTAAAGCAGGTAATTATTGATGGACTTAAGGAAGAAGCGATTTTATCTACAAAAGAACTGCTTAAATCTGAAAAACCCATGGATATAGTGAATTTTTATATAGTGCCAGCATTAGATTTAGTTGGACAAAAATATGAAGCAAAGGAGCTTTTCCTACCTCAGCTTATGCAATCTGCTGAAACAGTAAAGCAAGCTTTCGAAATCATAAAAAACTTTATCGCTGATAGTGGAGAAGCAACTATAAATAGAGGAGAAATAATAGTTGCTACTGTAAAAGGAGATATACACGATATAGGAAAGAATATTGCGAAGACTCTTTTAGAAAATTACGGTTTTAAAGTAATTGACTTAGGAAAAGATGTTCCTATAGAAGAAGTAGTAGATAAAGCGAAGCATCATCATATAAAATTAATAGGATTAAGTGCATTAATGACAACAACGGTAATCAATATGCACGAAACCATTAAAGCAATTAGAAAAGCAGGGCTAACTTGTACTGTCATGGTAGGTGGAGCTGTATTGACTCAAGAATATGCTGATATGATAGGTGCGGATTATTATGTAGCGGATGCAAATGAATCTGTAAAAGTTGCCTTGAAAGCTTTTGAAGAATAAGGATAAATACATACAATAATTATTGGAATATTCCAATAATTATTGTATAGTATTAATGAGATAAAAACCTCAACTTGTGCATATGATTTTTTTTATATGTATGTAATGTTTCTCCGAGATGCTGCTCCTAAAGTCAAATCTATGGAGTTGTACCCAATAGGCTATGATTGGAAACGATTATGCCTGCTATTTACGAAGGAGAGCATAAATAAAGTATTCTCCTATCATTTCTAAAAAAATGAAAGGAGTTTTTTATTGTATGAAGAAGTAAATGCATTTGATATATTCTGAATAAAACTAAGGTCTTCTAAACTTCAATGATAAAAAGTCCTATGGTATAAGAAACAAATGGACATAATATGAAGCTTATTGGCATAAGCAGTAATAATAAAATGATGTGGGAGTATCATGAAAATAATAGAATTATCAGGCCTTTGCTTTGTGATATCTGCTGAAGATACTATTGAGTTATTATAATAATTGGGAAGAGGATAGAATATGAAAAGAATATTATTGCTTCTTAGCATTTCTCTAGCTTTGATGCTATTGGTTTTCCCCATAAGTATATTTGCTGAAAAAGAAGAACCTTTTTCAAATATTAAAGAAAAGATGAATGAAATATCCAAAGAGGAAAGAGAAATACTTCAAAATCTCTTTGTATTAGTACAGGAAATTGAAGTAATGGAAAGTGAAGAAGCTAAATATAATGAGAACATAGAAAAAATAGAGCAGGAAGTAGAAAGCTTGCAAGTGATCATAGAAGATGAAGAGGTTGTCTATGAAAAGAAAAAAGAAAACTTAAAACAGTTGCTCCAGAGCTATCAGAGAATGGGTCCGGGAACTTATCTTGAAATAATTTTGAGCTCAGATAATCTTGCTACAGTCCTTAGAAGAATGAATGCTTTAAGAGATATCACCCGTAATACGGGTGTGATTTTGGAGCAACTGGAGAAAAGTAAGAAAAATCAATTAGAGCAAAAATCAAAGTTGGCTAAAAAGCTTGAATTAATAGAAGATACTCGGAAACAATTCATGGAGTTGATGGCGAGTAAAAAGAAGCTAAAACAGGATAAGGAAGTTTATTTAGCATCGTTAGGAAAAGATAGGGCGTATTATCAAGAATATCTAGACAATGTCCAGATTATGTGGGATGAGTTAAAGTCTTTATTTTCACAAACTATGAAGGAACTTTCCAGTATCATCAATAAAGGCGATTTGCCGTCGGATGCGGTGAAAATAACATATTCTTTTTTTAATATCAAGGGTTTTATAGATGAAAAAGTACTTAATGATATTATCATGGGGCATACACAGCTGCCTGAAATGATATTTAAATTCTATCCAAATAAGGTTGAGATGGAAGTTCCTGAGAAAAGCTTAGTATTAGCAGGTAATTTTGTTATTTTGGAAGGACATACTTTGAAGTTTATGGTACATGAAGGTAGCTTTTATGGGTTACCCTTAGAGAACGGTGCTATAGAAGAATTATTTCAAGGAGATTATCTGGCATTAAATCTTAAACCTTTGTTGGGTAATTTCACCTTGAATGCTATAGAAATTAAGGATGGATATTTGGAATTGTTTGTTATTCCAGAAATAAGGGGAGGGCAAAAATGATTGAGGCAAAAG
>JAUQXG010000129.1 GCA_030834765.1 Lutispora sp. | reverse complement strand
ATGCAAAATCCAGAAATTACAGAACCAGCAGGGGCTGGAGACGTGCCTACAGCAAATTTCAAAATGATTGCGGCTCTTGGCGTAAAAAGAGGCGAAATAGAAAAAACAGCAATGGTTTCATTTATAAAAGAACATGGTATGCCTGGTTTCGCTCCTACACAAGGACATATACCTTCAGGCGTTCCTTTTGTTGGCGCTGGTAGAGAAATGATAATGGCAGGACAAATTGAAAGAGCAATGATAGTAGGAAAAGGAAGTCTGTTCCTAGGAAGAATGACAAATCAATTTGATGGCGTTTCTATCGTTATGGAGAAAAATACTGGCAGTGAAGAGGCAGGAGCAATATCTAAAGAAGAAGTAAAAGGCATGGTAGCAGAAGCTATGAAAGACTTTGCATCCTTCTTACTCAGTGCGAAGTAGGGGGGGCAGAAAAAATGGCTAAAGATCAAATCAAAGAAATGATTGGTGAAGTCTTTCACGACTTAGCTGATGCAATGACCACTGGGTCATTTGGCAAAAGAGTGAAGGTGGGATTAACAACCTTAGGGAGTGAGCATGGTACAGCAGAACTTATAAAAGGCGCTGAGCTTGCAGCTAAAAAGTATAATGATTTTGAAATTGTATTGATTGGTCCAAAAGTTGAAACTGAACTTCGGATTGTTGAGATTCAAGACGAGGCTGATATGCATAAAACAATGGATATGCTATTAGAAAACGGGGAATTGGATGCTGCAGTGACAATGCATTATAATTTTCCTATAGGAGTATCTACAGTAGGAAAAGTTATAACTCCCGGACTAGGTAAAGAGTTACTACTAGCCACAACTACAGGTACATCCTCCACCCATAGAGTTGAGGGCATGGTTAAAAATGCACTTTATGGAGTAATAACCGCTAAGACACTTGGCGTGAAAAACCCTACAGTTGGAATACTTAATCTTGATGGGGCAAGACAAGTTGAGAGAGCCCTAAAGGCACTTAATGAAAATGGATATGAGATTAAATTCTCTGACTCAGTAAGAGCAGATGGCGGCTGCATTATGAGAGGCAATGACTTGCTGGCAGGAGCTTCAGATATAATAGTAATGGATACATTGACAGGAAATATCATGATGAAGGTATTTTCTTCCTTTACAACAGGAGGCAGCTATGAGTCTCTTGGATACGGATATGGACCTGGTGTAGGAGATAATTATGATAAAATTATCTGTATATTGTCCAGAGCATCTGGTGCTCCTGTTGTCAGTGAGGCGCTAAGATATGCAGCTAGCTGTGCAAAAGGGAATTTACAGCAAATTGCAAAAGAAGAATTTGTAAAAGCAAGAAAAGCAGGATTAGACGAAATACTAAAATCTTTGACAGCCGATGTGAAAAAAACAAGTCCTTCTCAGGAATTTAAAATGCCAGATAAAAAACCAGTAACAAAATCAATTGCAGGAATAGATATACTAGAGCTTGACAATGCAGTGGAAGAGTTAGGAAAGTCAGGAATATACTCGGAAAGTGGTATGGGTTGTACAGGTCCCATAGTACTGATAGCTGATGAAGACTATATCAAGGCTATAGATGTATTATTTCAAAGTAAATTTATCGCCCAAAGGCCCTTAGACTGTAATTGTTAAATTTTAAAGCCATGTTGCTGAAATCATTAGCAATATGGCTTTAAAAAATTAATTTGTAATAATATATCTATCAAACCAATATTTGCAGGATTTTTCAAATAGGTGTAGAATAAAATTGAGTGTGTAAACTTTTCAAAGAAAATATACTATAAATAGTATAGAACACTATAGATATCAAATATTTTTGAAAAGTTAAAACACTTTAATATTTTTAAGGGGGAACGATCATGTTAAAAAGAGTATTAGTACTATTGCTGGTTCTTACATTGGTATTTGCCGGTTTTACTGGCTGCGCGCCACAACCAGCTCCAACAGAACCAACACCACAACCAACTCCAACAGAACCAACTAAACCAGTATTATCCTTCGGTATGGTAACGGATGTAGGAGGACTTGGTGACCAATCATTTAATGACTCAGCATGGGCTGGATTACAAAAAGCAGGCACAGAATTAAGTGTTGAACCAAAGGTACTTCAATCCACAAAGCAAGACGAGTATGTTCCAAACCTTGGAAGTCTAGCTGGAACTGTTGATTTATCAGTAGCAGTAGGTTTCTTATTTGAAGATGCAATGAAGACAGCAGCAGACCAATATGGAGACAAAAAGTTTGGCGCTATTGATATTTCTACTGATTTAGCAAAAGCTAATGTAATGCAAGTAAACTTCAAAGAGCATGAAGGATCATTCCTAGTAGGCGTTATCGCTGGAATGACTACTAAATCAAATGTAGTTGGATTCGTAGGCGGTATGGATTTCCCACTAATTCAAAGATTCCAAGTAGGATTTGAAGCAGGTGTTGCATCTGTTAATCCTAAGGCTAAAGTATTAGTTAACTATACAGGTGCTTTTGATAACCCTGATAAAGGTAAAGAAGTCGCATTAACTCAATTCCAACAAAAAGCTGACGTTATATTCCATGCATCAGGTGCATGCGGAATAGGTGTTATTCAAGCAGCTGACGAAAAAGGTTTCTGGGCAATAGGCGTTGACCAAGATCAAGCAGCAGTATCAAAGAATAACAAAGTTTTATGCAGTATGATCAAAAGAGTAGACGTAGGTACATATACAATAGCTAAAGCTTATGCAGACAATACTTTTAAAGGTGGAGTTGTTGAGCTAGGACTTAAAGAAGAAGGCGTTGGATATAGTGATGGTGGAAACAATTTAACTCCTGAATTAAAAGAAGCAGCAGAAAAATATAAAACTGCAATCATAGAAGGCAAAGTTGTTGTACCAGTTACAATAGACGACATGAAAGCATTTAAACCAGTTGAAATAAAATAGTTATAATAAAGTTGGCTGAAAGCGAAAGCTTTCAGCTTTTTTAATGGGATAAATTTTACTTTGGTATTTGATTTATTTTTAAATGAATGTATAATTATTATACAAACAATTAATAGTAAAATACGGAAAGATACTTTTTAAAGGGGTGTAGCAATTGTCTATCGTAGTTGAAATGAGAGGAATAGGCAAATCATTTCCTGGCATCAGGGCAATTGACAATATAAAGCTTCAAATAAAACATGGGGAGATTCATGTGCTCCTAGGTGAAAATGGGGCAGGGAAATCTACACTGATGAACATATTATATGGACTTTATCAACCAGATGAAGGTGAAATACTTATAAAGGAAAAAGAAGTAAAAATAACAAATCCTAATGTGGCAATTAGCATGGGAATAGGAATGGTTCATCAGCATTTTATGCTTGTACCTCCATTTACAGTAACTGAAAATATAGTTCTGGGCTCGGAGCCTAAAAAGGGGTTAACCCTAGATATTGACAGTGCAATAAAAGAAGTAGAAGCTATTTCAAAGAAATATGAACTTCATGTTGACCCCAGAGCTTTAGTTCAAGACATATCTGTAGGTATGCAGCAAAGAGTTGAAATATTAAAAACCTTATATAGAGGCGCGGAGATTTTGATTCTGGATGAGCCTACAGCAGTACTTACTCCTCAAGAAATTGAAGAACTTGGAGTGATTTTAAAAAGCTTGGTGAGCCAAGGAAAATCAATCATATTAATCACTCATAAGCTAAAAGAAGTTATGTCTATGAGTGATAGGGTTACGATCATTAGAAGAGGTAAGGTTATCGACACTTTAGATACGAAATCAACCAATATTGAGGAATTGGCAGAAAAAATGGTAGGGAGAAAAGTTAATCTATATCAAGAAAAGTCTTTACCTAATATTGGAGATACCGTGTTGCAGGTAAAAGGGTTAAGGGTACTAGATCATAGAAAGCTTGAGCATGTAAAAGGTGTTGATTTTGAGATAAGAAGCGGAGAGATACTTGGTGTAGCTGGGGTTGATGGCAATGGTCAAAGTGAATTGATCATGGCAATAACAGGATTGACCAAAGTTGCTTCAGGGGCAGTATTGCTTAATGGTAAAGATATTACAGGTAAAATACCTAAAGAAGTAATAAATAGCGGAGTAGGGCATATTCCGGAAGATAGACATAAGAGAGGATTAGTACTAGATTTTTCACTGGCTGAAAATTCAATACTAGGAAGTCATCATTCAAAAAAATTCAAAGCTGGAACAGGTTTAAATTATAGAAAAATTAGAGATTATGCAAAGCGACTGATAAGTGAATTTGATGTAAGGACACCAAGTGAAAAAGTAAGTGCAAAATCTTTATCGGGAGGTAATCAGCAAAAGCTAATCGTTGCAAGAGAACTAGATAGGGATCCAAGTCTTCTTATCGCAGCACAACCAACGAGAGGATTAGATGTAGGCGCTATAGAATTTGTCCATAAAAGGCTTTTGGAACAAAGAGATCATGGAAAAGCATTACTACTAGTCTCTTTGGAATTGGATGAGATTTTGGAATTATCCGATAGAATAGCGGTAATGTATGATGGAAAAATAGTAGGAGTTTTAGATGCAAAAGATGCAACCGAAAAAAGATTAGGTATTATGATGGCTGGCGGCGATTCAAAAGCATCAGATGCTGATATTCAATAAGGAGGTTAGAAGGTGGAAAATCGGAAAAGTGAACTTATAGAAGAAATTAAGAAAAATGCTAAAGAAATCTCCTATCCTCTTATTGCAATTATCATATCTTTTATTGCTGGAGGTTTTTTAATTTATGCTTTTGGCAAAAGCCCAATGGTAGCCTATAAATCTTTAATTCAAGGCAGCTTAGGAGATTGGAACAAGTTTGGCGAAACTTTAGTTGTAGTAACACCCCTTATACTAACTGGACTATCTGTGGCATTTGCATATAAATGTGGGCTTTTTAATATTGGTGCAGAAGGTCAATTTATAATAGGATCCATATCAGCAGTGTGGGCAGGTTGGGCTTTTAATGGACTACCTCCAGTACTTCATGTTTTCTTAACACTGGCTGTTGGTGCGGCGGCTGGGGGAATATGGGCAGGAATTGTAGGATGGCTTAAAGCAAAGGTTGGTTCTCACGAAGTAATAAATAGTATTATGATGAACTACATAGCATTAAATGTCAGCAATTATCTTACAATGACATTTCTGAATGAAGAGGCTAAGGCTTTTACTCATGAAATTGCACAGTCTGCGAAGCTATGGAGATTTGCAGAAGCTTTTGCACAATTTAAATATTCACGCTTAAACATTGGAATATTTATAGCATTAGCTGCAGCGCTTATCGCATATTACATTCTTAATAAGACTGTTAGGGGTTATGAAATCAGAGCAGTTGGATATAATCCCCATGCATCAGAATATGGAGGCATAAGCATAGCAAAAAACATTGTTTTGACTATGGTTATATCTGGTATGTTCTCTGGTCTTGCTGGAGCAATACAAATTGCTGGGGTTCAATACAGAGCAAACAATCTATTTGGATTTACAGGCTATGGATTTGACGGAATTTCAGTAGCATTAGTAGGAAATAATCATCCCATCGGTATAGTACTATCTGGACTTTTGTTTGGGATACTTCAAAAGGGTGGATCCAATATGCAGCTAAATGGAATTCCGAAAGAAGTAGTTGGCATCATACAAGGTATCATTATTTTATTCGTAGCTGCAAACTTTGTAAGAATTGTATTTGATAAAATAAAAGAAAATAGACACTTAAAGCAAAAGACCATAAGGGAGGGAAAATAGCATGTGGACAATACTTAGCATTTTATTTATGGCAACTATTAGATCGGCTACTCCACTTATATTTTCTGCCCTTGGAGGTACATTTTCTGAAAAATCTGGTGTGGTCAATATTGGACTAGATGGGATGATGACTGTAGGAGCATTCAGCGCAGTACTCCTTTCGTATAAAACAGGTTCGCCTTGGTTGGGCCTTTTAGGAGCAGCCGTAGCCGGGGGTTTGTTTGGACTTCTTCTAGCGTTTCTAAGTGTAAATTTTAAAGCAAATCAGACAGTTGTGGGTGTAGCAATTAATATTCTCGCAGCAGGATTAACTACTTTTTTGCTTGTGGGTATATGGGGTAAACCAGGGCAGACTCCCAATGTAGAATATTTTCAGCCATGGGGTCCTTTTAATATATTTACTTATATAGCGATTGCTTTGGTTGGTATTTCTTACTTTGTATTATATAAGACCCCTTTTGGTTTAAGAGTGAGAGCTGTTGGAGAGCATCCTGCAGCAGCAGATACTTTAGGAATAGATGTTTATAAAATGAGATATATATGTGTAATTATAAGTGGTATACTAGCAGGTTTAGGCGGAGCATCATTATCTATAGGATCTATAAGTTTATTTAAAGAAGGAATGGTAGCAGGAAGAGGATTTATAGCTCTTGCAGCAATGATATTCGGGAAATGGCATCCTATTGGAGCTGCTCTTGCATGTCTATTCTTCGGTTTTGCTGATGCGCTGCAAACGATCTCCATGACACTGGGGCTTAAACTGCCAAAGGAATTTCTTTATGCATTGCCATATATTCTTACGATGCTGGCGGTTTCTGGATTAATTGGTAAAGCAGTTGCTCCCGCGGCTGATGGAGTACCATACGAAAAAGGAAAAAGATAATGAAAAGAGTCCGCTGATTGGCGGACTTTTTAGCAATATAATCTAATTCTACAATGAACTTTTGTATGCTATAATGAATATATATAAAAGTTAAGTTTTAATGTTTTTGGAGGGGATAATTATGAGAATGGGATATGACTTAACTTTAGAGCAACAGCAGAAACTTATTATGACTCCAGAGTTAAAACTTGCTTTAAAGATATTACAGTTACCTGCAATAGAATTGGATGAATTGATCGGACAAGAAGTCGAGACAAATCCCGTCCTAGACTTTGAAGAGGAAACTCGTGATTTAAAAAATGAAAAAGAAGCAAAAGAAGAAAAAGAGGAGCAAAAGATAGATAAAGAGCAAAAAGAAAGTGATATTGATTGGAAAGAATATCTTCAATATCAAGGGAAAAACTATTATCTTGAGAACTCTGAAAATGACGATTCAAATGAAAATGCTTTTGACAACTTGACCACATATTCATATACTCTTAAAGATCATCTTTTACTTCAACTGCATATTTCTATCTTAAAACCTGAATATAATGAAATAGCTGAGTATATAATAGAGTCTCTGGATGAAAACGGTTATTTAACAGTTCAAGTAGAGGAACTCTCAGCAATATTTAAGCGCGATACAAAAGAGATTGAAAAAGTTCTATCTATTGTTCAAACCTTTGATCCAATAGGAGTAGCAGCAAGAGATGTAAAAGAATGTTTATTATTACAGCTTAAAATCAAAGATGAGCTTACTGATCGTTTGAAAATTGTCATTGAAGAACATCTAGACGATATTGCCAATAATCGTTTAAACAATATAGCTAAAAGACTTTTAATGAGCTTAGATGAAGTTCAAAAACTGAGTGATACAATAAAAAGTCTTGAGCCAAAACCTGGGAGATCTTTTGAAGGCAGTATATCTACAAAATATTTAGTGCCTGATGCATATATTGAAAAAATAGAAGATGATTATGCAGTGACCATTAATGATAGATATGCATCTAAATTAATGATAAATCAGTACTATAAGAATATTTTGAATTGTGAGGATAAATCTTCGGAAGCATGCCAATATATTAATGATAAACTTTCCTCAGCTATATGGCTGATTAAAAGCTTGGAACATAGAAAAAATACTTTATATAATGTAATTAAAGCAATCGTTGAATATCAAAAAGACTTTTTTGATAAAGGTGTTATGCATTTAAAAGGGATGACTCTTAAAACAATAGCTGATAAAGTAAGTGTCCATGAATCAACAGTAAGTAGAGCAATAAGCAATAAATGCATACAAACTCCAAGAGGTACTTTTGAGATAAAATATTTTTTTAGCAGCGGAATCGATAGTGGTATGGGTTCTTCTGTTTCTTCTGTAACCATAAAAAAAATGATTAAAGATTTGATTGACCATGAAAACACATCAAAGCCTATCAGCGATCAGGAAATATCAGATAAGCTGATAAAAGAAGGAGTAAGTATTTCTAGACGAACAATTGCTAAATACAGAGATGAAATGAATATACCAGCTTCTTCAAAAAGAAGACGATATAAAGCATAAAATAAGCATTAATATAGAAAGATAAAAGCATATGAATTGCAAGAAATGCAATTCATATGCTTTTTATTATATTTTATAAATAAAATAGTCTATTTTTTAACAATTATTCAAAATCGCATTGAATTATGATAACATAAACGAGTAAATGTGATATACTATATATGATATATGTAGCATAATAAAAATCTGGTACATATAGTAAAATTATATAGGATATTATATATAGATGGAATATGTTATTTAACTTAAAAAATATAATTATTAAATAGGGGGGCCAAATAATGACTTTGAAAATTGGTATTAATGGATTTGGAAGAATAGGTAGACCTGTATTTCGAATAGCCCATGAAGAATTTGGAGATGAAGCAGAGATCGTTATGATCAATACATCCACAGATACAAAAACATTAGCACATTTGCTAAAGTATGATAGTATTTATGGACGATTTAAAGCTGAAATTGAAGTGAAAGAGAATTCAATTATTGTGGATGGAAGAGAAATACTTATAACAAGAGAAAGAGAGCCAGAAAATATTAAATGGGCAGAAGCAGGAGTAGATATTGTTATAGAGTCTACAGGTAAGTTTACAAGAAGAGAAGATGCCTTGAAACATATTAAAGCTGGTGCAAAAAAGGTAATTATATCTGCGCCAGCAGAAGATGAAGATATTACGATAGTTATGGGTGTAAATGAAGACAAGTATGATCCAAAGAAACACAACATAATTTCTAATGCTTCTTGTACGACGAACTGTCTTGCACCTATTGTGAAAGTTTTACATGAAAA
>JAUQXG010000128.1 GCA_030834765.1 Lutispora sp. | reverse complement strand
AATTACCATAAAACATCAGATTAGAAACGCAATACTTCCCGTTATTACAGTATTAGGACCAATCGTAGCCAGTCTTATAACAGGTACCTTTGTAATCGAGTCTATTTTCGCAATACCAGGATTAGGAAGACACTATGTTATAGGATTACAAAACCTTGATTATTCTATGACCCTAGGATTGACAATATTCTTTGGCGCATTCCTTGTATTTATGAACTTTTTGGTAGATATAGCATATGGATTTGTTGACCCAAGAATAAGAGTTTCAAAGCAATAGACTAATATAGAAGGTGGGTTATAATAAATGGAAATTAGCAGAGATAAGTTTAAGCATATAGGTATTAACGAAGAAAAATCTCAAGCAATCGTAAGACCAAGTATGACTTACTGGCAGGATGCTTGGAGAAGATTAAAAAAGAATAAAATTGCCATAGCTTCATTATTTTTTATTTTTATCATGAGCCTTATGGCTGTAGTAGGACCCATGATGGTGAAATTTCAGTACAATGATAACAATCTTATGCTAGGCATTTTCAAGCCTAATGCAGAGCATTGGTTTGGCACAGATGGACTTGGAAGAGATATGTGGGCAAGAGTATGGATAGGTGCTAGAATATCCTTGTTTATCGGATTGATGGCGGCTTTGATTGAAACAACCATAGGGATTGTTGTAGGTGGAATTGCCGGCTTCTTTGGCGGTAAAATAGATATGTTTATTATGAGATTTATCGATATTCTTATTGCCATACCGTTTTTGATATTTGTTATACTAATCATGGTTATTGTAGGTTCAGGAGTTTTCTCTATCATACTAGCCTTTTCCATCACAGGATGGTTAGGAATGGCGAGGCTTGTCAGAGGGCAGATACTGCAATTAAAGGAGCAAGAATTTGTCCTTGCAGCTAGAACTCTTGGGGCTGATTCTATGCGACTTATATTTAAACATTTGATTCCAAATACCCTTGGTGTTATTATCGTTACTCTTACTATGGCTATACCGCAGGCTATATTTACAGAAGCGTTCTTGAGCTTTATAGGTATAGGAGTTAGACCGCCAATGACAAGCTGGGGGCAGCTGGCTAACTCAGGTGCACAAGCAATGCAGGTTCAACCATTCTTATTGCTTATACCTGCAATATTCATAAGCTTGACAATGCTTTCACTGAACATGCTTGGCGATGGTTTAAGAGATGCTCTTGATCCAAGATTAAGGAAATAGGAAGGTGTAGATAACATGGAAAGAGAAAAAATATTAGATGTAAAAGACTTATTTGTATCTTTTGACACTTACGCAGGAGAAGTACAGGCGGTAAGAGGCGTTACTTTTCATTTGAATAAAGCAGAAGCTATAGCAATCGTTGGAGAATCTGGTTGCGGCAAGAGTGTTACTGCACAATCCATTATGAAATTGATTCCTACACCTCCAGGAAGATATAAGGGTGGAGCAATATTCTTCAATGGAAAGGATATATCCAATTTTTCAAACAAGCAAATGGAGGCCATAAGAGGTTCAGAAATTGGAATGATATTTCAAGATCCGATGACATCTTTAAATCCTACCATGCTAATTGGCCAGCAAATTTCTGAAGGACTTATAAAGCATCAAAAACTTACTAAAGTGCAGGCTAGAGAAAAAGCTATTGAAATGCTTAAATTAGTTGGTATACCAAATCCAGAAAGAAGAGTAGATCAGTATCCACATGAATTCAGCGGTGGTATGAGACAAAGAGCAATGATAGCAATAGCCTTAGCCTGTAAGCCTAAGCTTTTAATAGCAGATGAACCTACAACAGCGCTGGATGTTACCATTCAAGCACAGATATTAGACCTTATGAAAGAATTGAAAAACAAGCTTGATACATCCATCATTCTTATCACACATGACCTTGGTGTTGTTGCGGATATGGCTGAAAGAATTGTAGTTATGTATGCTGGAAAGGTTGTAGAAACCGGTACAGTAGAGGAAATATTCAATAATCCACAACATCCATATACATGGGGACTGTTAAAATCAGTGCCAAGACTTGATGCAGAAAATAAAGAAGAGCTGGTTCCGATACAAGGAACTCCTCCAGACTTATTTGCTCCTCCTGCTGGATGCGCTTTTGCAGCGAGATGTGCATATGCAATGGAAGTCTGTTATGAATCACAGCCAGACGAGATAGAAGTTGAAAGTGGTCATAGAGTTTCCTGCTGGTTAAATCATGACTATGCTCCAAAGGTTGAAAGACCAGTTGGAAAAGGGGGGCAAGTATAGATGGATAAGAATAAAAAATTAATAGAAGTAAAAAACTTAAAAAAGTATTTTAATATAGGGAATGGCAATATACTAAAGGCTGTTGATAATATTTCCTTTCATATATTTGAGGGTGAGACACTTGGTCTGGTTGGAGAATCAGGCTGTGGTAAATCTACTGCAGGTAGGACGATGATCAGACTATATGATGCTACAGATGGAGAAGTATACTTTGATGGTAAAGATGTTCATAAAATGAACAAAGTGCAGCAAAAGGAATTTACTAAAAGCGCCCAGATGATATTTCAAGATCCTTATGCTTCATTAAATCCTAGAATGACCGTAGGAGATATCATAGGTGAAGGTATTGACATTCATAACATTATGAGTGGCAATGATAGAATGAATAGAATATATCATCTATTAGAAACAGTTGGACTTAACAAAGAGCATGCCAGCAGATTTCCCCACGAATTTAGCGGTGGGCAAAGGCAAAGAATAGGAGTTGCAAGAGCTTTAGCTATTGAACCTAAGTTTATTGTTTGCGATGAACCTATTTCAGCACTTGATGTTTCCATACAAGCACAGGTTGTAAACCTTTTGATTAATCTTCAAAGAGACATGGGACTGACTTATCTTTTTATTGCTCATGATTTGAGCATGGTAAAGCATATATCAGATAGAGTTGCGGTAATGTATTTGGGTACTATCGTTGAGTTGGCGCCAAGCGCTGAACTATATAAAAATCCGCTGCATCCATATACACAAGCATTGCTATCAGCTATCCCGATACCAGATCCAGAGGTAGAAAAGAGCAGGAAAAGAATATTGCTTGAAGGTGATGTTCCAAGTCCTATCAATCCGCCACCTGGATGTAGGTTTAAAGGCAGATGCAGATATGCCAAAGATGTATGTCACCAAGAAATGCCTGAGCTAAGAGAAGTTTCACCTGGACACTTTGCAGCTTGTCATATTATATAAGATAAAAACGAAGGCTGTTTGCAATAAATATTGCAAACAGCCTTCATCTTTAAGATTCTTAAACGAAATTTTTAAAAATGTAATTATAAATTTTCAAGAGTGCTGTCGAATATTGCCCGGGAAATTGCTGGAACTTTTTTTACATAAAATTCACAGCCCACAGAAGTAGTATTCGTCAAGGGGCCCACTTGTTCAAGATTGCATATTCCATCATTTTGATGAATACAATTTTCTACACAATTGATAAACATTATAACACCACCTATTATATTTTTCTCATTTTTGCTAAAAATATAATAGGAGGTGTTAATTATTATTTTTGAAGATTATGACAAAACAGGATGCTTATATCATGTAATAAGCATTTTAGACTATAAAAATGTAGTGCGAAATGGTATTAAATACGATGATAAGAATACATACATAGATAAATATTATGGATTTCACGCTTATTTTGACGATTTCAAAAGTGAAAGAATACCCAGTTGGGTAGAAAGAAAAAAAGCAATTTATACAAGTTTAAACTATAAAGATAATCATCAATGGCATTCTCATAGTGTAATATTAAAAGTCTTAGCAAATGAGAATAAATGTTGGGTATGCAATGAAAATCTGGCAAATATATTATATGAGCCTTTTGTATTGCAAGGAAATAAATATTTTGAGGAAACAAAAGAGTTTATGAACAGTTATGGGCCTAAAGCTGCTAGGAAGTATTGGGATGAGTCTATTAGTCTGTTGGATAATAAGAAAGTAAGAAAAGATAAAATGCCGGACTATGATGCAGAGGTACTAGTTTTTGAAAATATTAAGCCTGAGGATATAGAATGTATATATGTGATCTCTGATCATAAGATGATGTCCATCAAGGAATGGCAAGAATACTTCAGATCACTTAGTAAAAATTGGAACACTTTATAATAGAATATATTTTGATAATTTAAAGAGAAAGTGATATTATGACGAAAAAGCTGGATAATCCAGCTTTGTTATCAAAATGTAACATAATAGTGGGAAAAATATAAAGGAAATTAATCATTTTAGTCGAAATACTAAGCAAGACGAAAAAAGGGAGGGGTTTTATGAAGAAAGCTCTAAGATACATCTCCGTGTTTTGCTTAGTTTTTGTTTTTATGGCAAACACAGTAGCAGCACAAAGCGCAGCAAAATATGCAAAACCTCCATTAACTTTGAAGTTAGATGGTAAACTTATTTCCAGCAGCAATGCAACGTTAACAAAAGGTGATAATACATATGTTTCACTAAGATCAGTTGGAGAATGGCTTAACTATACAGTAAGCTGGGACATAAAAACCAAAACACTTCAGCTTAAAAACAAGAACGATACCATTAAAGTTACTGGGGACAAAAAAGATTTCTATGTAAATGACAAGAAATATACAAATGATGTGGCTGCCGCATATGCCAATACAAAAATTTATGTGAACACTGCCTTTATAGAAAAGTACTTGGGTTGCACAGCATCCTTTAATAAAACACAAAATCAAATTTCTATCGTAAAGAAGGCAACAACGACGACACCAACAACAACTACTACTCA
>JAUQXG010000127.1 GCA_030834765.1 Lutispora sp. | reverse complement strand
CCTCTTAGCATTTCACAACTATATTAAAGCAATTAAAAAGATGGGAGGATGCCGAGTAAACATCTTCCCATAAAAGATGGGGGGATGCCCCGTGAACATCCTCCCATCTTAGCTATGCAGTAATAAGTCTAAACATTTCTTTTTGCAGTCTCATTCTTTGGATAACCTCAATCAAAGGCTCATATTCTTCATAAAACACTACAATGATGTCTCCCTCTTCTGCTGACATGATAGCCAATTCTAATGCTTTTTCCTCAATAAGCTCGATGAAAATCTCATTGGGATCAATACGTCCCTTTAGGCAACCATCTTTTAAGATTTCTGCTATCTCTCCGGCTTCTTTACCTCGCCTATCCTTATCTTCTTTGATAAAAATTCTATCAAAGCTGTTTCCACATAACTCTCCCACTGTCAATGTACTGGAATTTGTTCTGTCACCAGGGACTCCAATAATTCCGATCAATTTCTTTTCTTTCAGCTTTTTAAGAGAGTTAATCACTACCCTATATCCATCAATATTATGTCCATAATCTATAACAACCTTGATGCCGTTTACATCATGAATATTAAACCTTCCTGGATTGCAGTTAAAATCACAACTAAAGCTAGATAAACCTTCTATTATATATTTATATTCTATTCCTAAACCTACTGCTCCAGAAATAGCTGCCATACTGTTACAAATATTATGCTCAATCACACCGTTTAAAGTAGCGGGTATTTCGTTTACTTTTATCATACTTTCTTCCATACCGGCATTGTTAATAAATATAGTTCCCTCTTTATAATACACCGCTGTTCCACCACTTGATATATGTTCCGTTATGACAGGGTTTTCACTATCTATAGAATAAAATATTATCTTTGATTTAATATATTCTCTCATATTTACACAATATTGATCATCTGCATTCAGGACAGCACTTCCCTCATTTTTTACGGCTTCTACTACAAGAGATTTTACATATGCGAGTTTTTCTAATGTATTAATGCCATCTATCCCTAGATGATCTTCGGTAATATTTGTAACAATCCCAACATCGGCTATATCATAGCCTAAGCCTTTTTTTAAAATACCACCTCTTGCAGTTTCAAGCACTGCATATTCCACTGATTTATCCATAAGAACAGTCCTTGCACTAACTGCCCCAGTATTATCTCCTTTTTTTATGCATTCACCATCTATATAGATTCCACTTGTTGTGGTCATACCTACTTTTGCGCCCATCTTTTGAATGATGTTAGAAATCATTCTGGTAGTTGTTGTTTTCCCATTTGTACCTGTCACAGAAACAATTGGTATTGTACAACAGCTATCACCAGGACATATCATATCAACGATAGCCTTGGCTGCGTTTCTGGACTTCCCTTCAGCAGGATAATGATGCATCCTTATTCCAGGTGCTGCATTTATTTCAATGATTGCACCACCAACTTCGCTCATTGGTTTTGTTATATCAGTTATGGTCATATCTATGCCTGCTACGTCTAACCCAATAATTTTTGCAGCTAGAATGGACATTCTCTTATTTTCTTCATGTATTATATCCGTGACATCAATTGCAGTCCCACCTGTACTTAGATTATCATTTTCTCTTAAATATATTATTTCATTTTTTGCTGGTATATAGTTTATATCAATATTTAATTTTTTAAGATAGTTTTCAACAACTTTATCTATAATAATCTTTGTTAAAGGCTTTTCATGTCCCTCTCCTCTTAAAGGATTCATATTTTCTTTGTTGATTAAAGTTTCTATATCACTAAAGCCATCTCCAATCACCCTTGCTGAAATCCTTTGTGAAGCAGCAATAAGTTGATCTCCAATGACTAAAATTCTATAATGATTGCCTCTGATGAACTTCTCAACTAGAATAGTATCTTCTATTTCCTTAGCTATTCTATAGGCATCTAATACTTCTTGGGGGTTTCGAAGATTTATTGAAACTCCATCTCCATGGCTTCCGAAATTTGGTTTTACAACAACAGGGTAACCTATTTTTTCGCTATACCCCATAGCTTCTTGTTCACTATTTACAATTTTACCGATAGGTACTGGGATACCAAAGTCCCACATCAAGTCTTTTGCAAGAGTTTTATCGCAAGCTGTATCAACTGATATACAGCTTGTATTCTCCGTTATTGTTGCTTCTATTTTTTTAGAATTTATCCCATATCCTAATTGAAGCAAACTACCATTTCCAAGCCTCATGACAGGTATGTTTCTTGCTTCTGCCTCTTTCTTAATTGCTGCAGTACTGCTTCCCAGATCCCAATTAATACTTTTGCTTTTAATATCTGATATTCTTTTTTGCACCTCTATTGATTCACCAGATATAAAGCTATTCACGATATCAACTGCTAACTTTCCAGCTTCCATACCAGCTATTTTATTTTCGAAACTATAAATAACATTATATATTTTTTTATTATCTGTTTGTCTTGCTTTTCCATATTTTATATCATATCCAAGAGTGTTTTGTATCTCTATTGCCATATGCTC
>JAUQXG010000008.1 GCA_030834765.1 Lutispora sp. | reverse complement strand
GACACCGCTACTTCAGGCAATATTTACGTAGATGAAAAAGTTGTAGAAGGTCCAGGACCCGAGCGTGGCGTTGTATTTCAGCAATATGCATTATTTCCTTGGCTCACTGTTCGTAAAAATGTAGAGTTTGGATTAAAGCTTAAGGGGATAAAAAAAGAAGAAGCGGATAAGATTACTAGCAAGTATCTTAAGATGGTAGATTTGGAGGACTTTGCAGACAGCTATCCAAAAGAGCTTTCGGGAGGTATGAAGCAGCGTGTTGCTATTGCAAGAGCCTATGCGGTTAACCCTGAAGTACTATTGATGGACGAGCCGTTTGGTGCTTTGGATGCTCAGACTAGGACGCAGCTGCAATCTGAGCTTCTAAAGGCTTGGGAAAATGAACGTAAGACCTGCTTCTTTATCACTCATGATGTGGATGAAGCAATCATCTTAGCTCAGCGTGTAGTTATCATGAGTGCGCGTCCAGGTCGTGTAAAGGAAGTTGTTAACATCGACATACCTTATCCTCGTACGCAGGAAACAAAAATGACTAAGGAGTTTATAGAACTGAAAAATTATATCTGGAGCAGAGTTTATCAGGAGTACTTGGAAGTTAGGAGATAATAGGATTTTAATGCGGAGGCATTTAAAATTATATAACAGTTTAAATTTTTAATTTAAGGGAGGAAACAGCTATGAAAAAGATTTTAAGTATGGTATTACTAGCGGCTTTGAGTGTGTCTGTTCTTGCAGGATGCAGCAGTAAAACTAATACAAGCACAACTACACAGCCTCAAAAGACTGAAACTGCTCCAACAGCAAAGGTAGAACGAATAAAGATGAGAGTTGCCTACATGCCTAACATGGGTAGCGCAAGCACAATGATTACCGCAATCAAGAAAGGTTACTTCGACGAGCAGGGAATTGATGTAGAGGCAGTAAAGTTTGCAAAGGGGCCTGAGGAAATCGCAGCTATGGGCAGCGGAAACATCGATGTAGCTCAAATCGGACATGGAGCCCACTCTCTTGCTGCAAAAGGACAAGCAAAAATATTTACTCTTGATGGTACCAGCCTTGCAGATGAGGTTCTAGGAAACAAGGATAAGGGAGTAAAGACTATAGCAGACCTTAAAGGAAAGACAATCGGTACTTCTCTAGGAACCTCCAGTGAAATTATATTAAACCTTGCACTTGCATCCGTTGGTCTGACTCAAAATGATGTTAAGATAGTACAAATGGATCCATCAGCTGCTGTTACAGCTATGGTAACAGGAAAGATTGATGCCTGTGCAATATGGTCACCATCCACTATAACTGTAAAGGAAAAGTTGGGTGACAAGGTAGTTATGCTGGCAAACAACAATACCTACAGAGATCAAATGGTGTTCCCATCTAGCTGGATTTGTACTAATGACTATTTTAATAAGAACCAAGATAAGCTTGTTCGCTTCACCAGGGCTCTTTTAAAGGCGCAAGACTACAAAAAAACTCATATTGAGGAAGTAGCAGTCTGGGTAGCACAGCTTATTGAGCAAGATCCAGCTGTT
>JAUQXG010000126.1 GCA_030834765.1 Lutispora sp. | reverse complement strand
TAAGTCTATCATCATACTTGGTTAATATGATAGAATCTAGCTCAAGTTCCATATCTCTTCTAAGGGAGAATCTTTCCAAGCATTCTAGTTTTGCTTCCTTTATACTATCATTATCAACAAGCACCCCAAGCTCTCTAAGCTTCTCATAAGCATCTTGAAATCTATCTAATTTTAAGTCCTGCATAATATTCTCCGCATCAAGCTTTAGTCCAGCTATTATCATTTTGATATCTTCTTTTATAAGCCGATTCATTATATCTTGCATATATTTTCCCAAAAAATTTCTTTGTATTACAATCTGTAATCCAATCATAGCAACTCCTACAGCAGCGCTTATGCCTAACTGTACAAAGTCTGTAGATGTTATGAAAGCCATGAGCAGTACTATAAGCAATATGAAATTATGTATCCTATAATGTTTTTTTGCTATTATCTCTGTTTTCTTCTCTAAGCTTAAAAAATTATGTTTCCCACATTTACTGCAACTCCATTGAGACAATACGGTATAAGAACCGCAGTCCAAACAGTAGTTTAATTTTTGATGGGCATATGTTGTAAAGACAAACTTATTCAGTTTGACTAGTATCTTGTCTTTCATGCTTGCCTCCTTTATTGAGTACTGACAGCAGATATTCATCTACAAGGTCATTGCTTGCAGCGGCCTTGCTTATGCGAATATATGTCATACATCTGTAGATCGTTATCAACACCAATATTCCTAAAAAAATATAATATATCATTCTTATTCACCTTTATATAAATTTTTTCAATAAATTACAATGTTTTGTAAATTATAAAAGCATTTTACAATATCCAATATAATTATACAATATTTTTTCATTTATAATCAGCATATTATATAATTAATCTCTAAATCATAATATACCTTCTATGGGATAAAATGTAATGATATGAAAACCAAGATACTGCATCGTAAGTCCTAAAACTTATAAGAGAGCTCAATAGGGAGATATATTATTATATCTAAAAATAGAGATGAATCATTTATGAAAAAAAATAATATATACCTTTTGAAAAACAAAATACCCAATGTATGATAGTTCATGAATAGTGCCATTGATGATTAAATGCAGTCTAACACTCAACTTAGAACAAAGAATTAAAAAAGCCAAACAATCTGGCTTTTTTAATTCTTTTCTGAACTCTATTACGGTATGATTATCTTGATATTTATATTAAAATTAGGCAGCAAAAACTCGTCAGCTGTGGTAATAGAGATCTCTACAGGTACTACGGTCTCTCCATTTTCCTGCACAGCCATATTTGATATTCCCGAAACTGTTCCTTGATATTCTTTGTCTGGATTCGCCAAAGGAGTAATCACCGCTTCGCTTCCTATCTTGATATCCTTAATAAAGTCTTCTGGTACATTAGCTTGTACTATCAATGTATCCAAATCTAAGATGCTCATGATCTGTTTTTCACCACTTAAGCGATCACCTGCTGCAGTGTTAATTTTTTCGATAACTCCATTAGAAATATCACATATGATCTTATTCCCTTTTATTCCACTTTCAGCGATTTTATCTTTTAATGCTTGAAGTTGAGATTCTAGAGATGCGATGTTTTGTTTTTTAATTTTTACATCTAGCGCATCTTTATTATTTGAAATTCGCAGCTTATTTTTTAGATCTTCTAATCTGATCTTATCGTTTTCAATTTCTTTTTGTTTTTGCTCTACTATAATTTTAAAATCATTAAAATCGCTTTGGGATATTGCCCCCTGCTTAAGAATGGTTTCTTTGTTTTGTAAATCCTTTTCTAATTTCTCATATTCTATTCGATTTGTTTCCATATTATTTTTCGCCTGCATAACTTCAGGCTCATTATCTATTTCTTCATTGGTTTTACTTCCCACATCTTCCAGAAGCTTTTGTAATTCTAATTTAGCAACCTTCAAAGAATCTTCTTTTTCTTTAATCTGCTCTTCAATCTCTTTTAAACTAAGTGTAATCAGTGTATCTCCTTTTTTTACCTTTTGCCCTGCTTGCACATGTATATTTTCAATGGAGGCAGGCAAGTCCACCATAACACCCCTAATTTGCTTTGTTTTAACAGCTCCGAAGGCTTGAACAGTTTGCTGGATTGGAGTTTTTGACTGATCTTGGTCCTGCTGCTGTGCCATTGCATTCTCTGCATTTTTTTGTTCACAACCTACCGCAAAAAGAATCATTCCCAACAAGCAAATAATTATCACTAGTTTCTTCATTATTCCCACACCCTTCCGTCCTTTACATTTATTGCTCGTGTTCCATACCGTGCTGCTTCATATGAATGTGTAACCTGAACTATGGTCTTACCTTTTTCTTTAT
>JAUQXG010000125.1 GCA_030834765.1 Lutispora sp. | reverse complement strand
ATCATCTGCTTTAAACTTTTCTTTTATATTCATTATATTTTTAATATCTTTACTCCATTTTACCAGTGCAGGTTGTCCTGTCCAGCCCGAACCTCCGCCCCAGATTCCTTTTCCAGCAGGAGTTTTATACTCCCAAAGCTTTTCAAATGCATTTTCCTTAATATCTACATTTCCATAGGCAGGAGCAGTTCTATAATTATTCCCTCTGAAGGTAAGCACACCTTCTATATCTGTATATTTATTAGGATCTTCAATAATATCAATTTGGTCAGGGTCCGTTGTTTGACCTTCCTCATCGCCAGGCACTGGCGTTGGGTTTTCTGGAATATTCTTAGATTCCCAAATATTTTTGCCGATATTTCCTATTGTACAGCTTGAAGTGACAATAGAAACTGCTATTACAATTGTTATGAATAATGTTCTCTTTTTCATAGTAATACTCCAATCTAAAGTTATTCCATCTAATTTTACATTATATTATATATTTAGTTAAAAATATTTTACTGGGTTTACATTTTTGCCATTCACTTTTACTTCATAATGAACATGAGGTGCGGTGCTTCTTCCAGTGCTTCCTGTCTTGGCAAGGGCCTGCCCCCTCTTCACCTTTTCTCCTGTTTTTACAAGTAACTTAGAGTTATGAGCATAAAGAGTTGTAAAACCATAGCCATGAGATATGATAACAACATTTCCATATCCACCATTCCAACCAGCAAAAATAACTTCACCATCTCCTGTTGCATAAACGTTAACACCGAACTTCGCCCCAAGATCTACACCTTTATGGAATTCACTTCCTCTATGGGTAATTGGGTTTATTCTTGTACCATATGCAGCGCTAATAGAATCGTTAATAGGTTTACCTGTTGGTACTGCACGTAAATAAGCAAGCTTTGCATTGATAGGTGCCATAGATTTCTTTATCTCTTCTTTTTGTACAATCGTTTTTTCGGAAAGTTTTTCTAAGGATATATTTATTTTTACTATTTCATTAGACATATCACTAGGTGAATTTGTTCCCTCAGATATCATTTCTGGTAAAGATAATTCAGCACTTAATATGGCATTGTCAAAGCTATCATTGGTATTGGCAAGGCCAATTGATTTTTTAATCTCACCAAGGACTTTGATATTATCATCGATCTGATCTTTCATCACAACAGTACTATCCTGTAATTTGGCAATTTGCTTCTTTTGAGCTATATTTAGCTCTGTCAATTCATAAATCTTTTTATTATTGTTAGCCGCAATTGCCTTATATTTAAATGATTCTTTTATATTTAGGCATGCAAAAGATATACAAGCAATAAAGACAACAAAAATAGCCTTAATTGCCCAAATTGGCAATCTTAGCTTTCGCACTTTCGTTTCATTTTCGGGAATAAAAAGAAGAGTAATCTTCTTCAATCGTTTCTTAGTTATAGCTTTCTTCAAAACAATCACCTTCAAACAAAATTAACACTTATTAAAAATCACACTTATATTCTAGCTTATAGAGATGCATGTGTAAAGTTCTAAATATTGTTATTAAATAATTTTGGAAATTAATCAGATAAAATAAAGGATAGGCTCGCCTATCCTTTTAATTTAAATTATATCTTCTTGCACCAATATATGTACTATATTTTGAGTACAATGATAAATCATCAATTACTACCTTCTTCTTGCTGGTACTGGCATGTATGAACTTATCATCTCCTATATATATTCCAACATGTCCAACGCTTGTCCTACCTGTTTGGAAAAAGACAAGGTCTCCTGGCCAAAGTTTGCTTCTCTCAATTTTAGTACCTGTATTGAATTGTTTGCTGGCTTGATGATCTAACTTTACACCAAAGTTTTTTAATACATAAGAAGTAAATCCTGAGCAATCAAATCCTTTAGGTGATGAAGCTCCCCATGCATATTTTACACCTTGAAACTTCTTTGCAAAATCCACTAATTTACTGTTTGTTCTCGCTCGACTCTCGCTAGCTCTATCTGACAAACCTGTATTTGAAACAGATTGTAATTTCATATAAGTCATTGGGTCAACTATTCCAGTTTGTTCCATACCAAACTTCTTTTGAAAATCTATTACAGCTTTTTCCGTTTTTTCGCCGTATGTTCCTGTAGCTGTTGCATCTAAAAGTCCATAATTTATTAACATTTTTTGAATTTCGACTACCTCTTCGCCAGTATCATCCTTTTTTAAAGGGTTCTTTGTGCGAAGCTCATACTGCTTCTCAATTGTTGCAATCACAGATGCAGTTTCTTTTCCAACCATACCGTCTGGTTCTAAATTGTATTCCTTTTGAAAGCTTTTAAGGGCTTTATCGGTGGTGTCATCAAATACACTATCAAATTCCGAGTCTTCTAGATAGCCTAATTTGGCTAATTTTTCTTTTAAAATCTTTACATCGGGATTATTTACACCATTTTTCAAAATAGTGTCTCCGAAATCTGCAAAGATGCTTGTCCCAAACATGATCATAAACAGGGATGTTATAAAAACTCGAACACATTGTTTTAGTGTATTTCCACTCAAAATATGAATCCTCCTCTTATGTTTTCCTGTAATAGTTCCGTAACAATATTTTAATTTTATCGTAATATTCTCACAAAATCAAGTCTTATTATTAAAATAACAAATATAAATTTCTAAAGGTGGACAATGTCCTTATACTTTTAGAAATTTTCTAACGGAAATGACACTGCCTAAAAAGCCGATAAAAATCCCAATACAAGTAACAAAAAATGTAGTGTCAATCACTATTTCAGAGAAAGGCATTATGGTAAAGCTCATAATCCCTAGCATAGAACCTGATAAGGTCTTAACAAAATACATATATACTGAACTCAAAGCAAGCACAGTTATGATGCTGCCAATGATTCCAATAACCACACCTTCAATAATAAATGGCCACCTGACAAACCAATCTGTAGCTCCAACAAATTTCATAATAGAAATCTCTCTTCTTCTCGCAAAAACTGTTAATTTTATTGTATTTGCAATGATAAAAGTAGAAATAATCAGTAAAACAGCAATCAGAAGTAAACATCCTACCCTGAGGGCATAGGTAATCTTCAAGAGCTTATCTAATACTTCTTTACCGTAAACTACATTCTCAACATCTGACATCTTTGATATGCTTTCTGAAATTTCCTTTGCATTATTAGGAGATATCATTGTAACAATCAGCGAATCTGGAAGTGGATTCCTATCATCTAAGCCTTCAAGCAAATATGAATTATTATTAAATTTTTCTTTAAATTTTTCCAATGCTTGTGTTTTTGATTCAAAAGTTACAGTTTTAACTCCATCTAATGATTCTACATTTTTCTTCATGGATTCAATTACATCTTGCCCCAGCCCATCCACTAGGAAAGCCTTCATCTCTACTTGAGACTCAATATTCGTTGCTATATAATCAAAATTAAGAGCGAGCATCACAAATATCCCTATAACTAACAATGTAGCAGTAATGGAAGTTACCGATGCTAAACTCATAAACCTATTCCTAAAGAAGCTTTTTATGCTTTCTACAAAGTAATATTTAACAGTTCTAAGTTTCACGACAGTATGCACCTCTCATTTCATCCCTGACGATCCTTCCGCCTTCAATCGCTACCACTCTTTTCTTCATGTTATCAACGATATCTTTTGCATGGGTTGCCATCAATATTGTAGTACCTCTTTGGTTAATTTCAACCAAAAGTTTCATTATTTCTCGTGATGTATCAGGATCAAGATTGCCTGTAGGCTCATCTGCAATCAATATTTTGGGTGAATTAACCATAGCCCTGGCTAGCGAGACCCTCTGCTGCTCTCCACCTGATAGCTGCTGAGGATATAAATCATATTTTTTACTTAATCCAACCATACTTAATATGATAGGGACTTGCCTCCTTACCTCTCGCGGTGAAGCTTCGATTACTTCCATAGCAAAGGCAACATTTTCATATACAGTCTTTTCTTGCAGAAGCTTAAAATCTTGAAACACCACACCTATATTTCTTCTTAAATGAGGAATATATCTTCTTCTCATTTTTGTTATATCTTCATTATCAATCACAATTTTGCCTGTAGTAGCCTCCGTTTCTTTAAGCATCAACTTTATTAAAGTAGATTTTCCTGCTCCACTGGAACCAACTAAAAATACGAATTCACCTTTTTGTATATGTAAATTTATATTATTTAACACTTTATGGCCATCGGTGAAAACTTTATTCACATCATTCAACCGAATCAAAAAATCACACCCCTTCAAAATAATATTTCTACACAAACTCCTAAAATCCTTTATAATACGGCAAAAAAAATGAGTCATGCACCTACATGACTCATTTTGACGAAAAAGCTACCTATTCTTTTTAAATAAAACGATTACCCCTACTCCTATTAAAATGATTGGAGCAAGATAACTGAAATTGAAATAAAACATCGCTCTTGTTAAAAATATCAAACCAAGCCCACCAAGTATGGCAACTGGTATTAATAATGCTCTATCGTGAGTTCCAAAAAGATAAAGCTCAAAAAGCCCTACTGCTATACCTATAAGAAATAATGGCCACAGGTTGGACATATAACTCCAGCCTAATAATACATTTGCATAAAACAATATGCCATAAGTAGTAAGAATACCGGCTGGAACAAGAATGCCAGGATTCTTGTCAAGTCCTGTAAAGAAAGCAAAGTGCATGTAGATACCAGGTATCAAGAGAAATAAGGGCCATATATAACTCCATGAAAATCTCATGAATCCTAGATTTGTCATCAAAAATGCTGCTCCCAGTAAAATAAGTATAGAACCTAATACAATATTTGAATGTTTATTCATACACAATTCCTCCATTAGTTGATTTTCATTTCTTATTCATATATACGAATGTATAAATGTATTGTCTGATGAAATAAACCTTTGGTATAATAAATATGAAAGAATTAAGCTTGAAAGAAATTACTAAAATATAAAGGAAGTGACGGGTCCATGCTAGATATTTCAATCACATGACGAACAAAGTTCGTCTTAGTGCAACTTGAAGCATGGACATATATATGAAAAAAGAAATACGCCGCAATATGTTAAGCAGAAGAAATTCCATGACTGCTGAAGAAATCAATGAAAAAAGTCGTATCATATTTCAAAGACTGATCAACTTTGGACCATATAAAGAATCTAAAAATATACTCAGCTATCTAAGTTTTGGAAGTGAAGTCACAACAAATGACATTATAGATTATTCAATATCTCAAGAAAAAAAAGTTTCTGTCCCTTTATGCATTAAAGAGACAACAGAAATGGTTGCTTGTTCTTTTAGTACTTGGCAAGATATATCAAAGGGTACTTATGGTATTTTAGAACCAAACAAGAGCAGTTTGAGGATAGTTGATAGAACTACAATTGATTTAATTTTAGTTCCCGGTGCCGCTTTTGATAAGCTTGGCAATAGAGTTGGCTATGGCGCAGGTTATTATGATAGATTTTTGAATCGTGCCAATAAAAACACTTGCACAGTAGCCCTTGCTTTTTCTCTTCAATTGGTTTCCAAAATACCAAGAGGACTTTTTGATGTACCATTAGATTATATCATCACTGAAGATGGAATAATAAAATGTTAGAGTGCTGCCCAAGGGTTACACTCTAACATTTATTCTTATCTATTTATATTTTTCAGATATGGATGCGAAATCCTGAATCTTTTTCTCTACTTTATTAAAAATACTGTTTTCTGTATAATTACCATTCTCATCTTTCATACCTGCCGGTATATCCGTTAATATTTCTATTCCTTGGGAAATATTTTCTACTGCATAGATATGAAACTTCCCTTCCTTTACGGCATCAATTACCTCTTCGTTTAGCATAAGGTTCACTATATTTTGATGAGGCATCATAATTCCCTCATTCCCTTTTATACCTCTTGCTTTGCAAGTTTGGTAAAAACCCTCTATTTTCTCGTTTATACCACCAATTGGCTGTATCTCACCCTTTTGGTTTACTGAGCCAGTTACCGCTATATATTGTTTTATAGGTATGCCAGATAAAGATGAAAGCAATGCATATAGCTCGGTGCTGGAAGCACTGTCACCATCTACGCCATCATAAAGTTGTTCAAAACAAATATTTGCAGTTAGGGATATAGGATTTTCCTGAGCAAATCTTTCTCCTAAATATCCTGATAAAATCATCATGCCTTTGTCATGAATATTTCCGCTCATATTTACTTCTCGCTCTATATTTACAATACCTTTTTTCCCTGCATAGGATGTGGCAGTAATTCTTGAAGGTTTCCCAAAGCTATAATCTCCATAATTCATTACAGCCAGCCCATTTACTTGCCCAACCACCTTATCCTCCGTTGAAATCAATAATACTCCTGTGTCAATCAATTCTTGGAGCTTGGTTTCTATTTTATTTGATCTGTAAACTTTTTGATCTAACGCCTTCCTAACATGAGCTGCATTTACAACATCCATTTTGTCAATCCTTGCCCATGTATCTGCTTCATATAATATTTCTACAATATCATTAAATCTTGTGGAAAGCTTATTTTTATTATCTGCAAGTCGCCTGCTATATTCAATTAATTTTGTTACTGCTGATACATCAAAGTGCAATAATCCTTTTTCAGCACAATGAGAGCTAATAAATTGTACAAATTTCTCTATATTATGTTCGTCGGATTTCATATCTATATCAAAGTCAGCTTTAATCTTAAATAGCTTTCTAAAGTCTTCATCATATGTATAAAGCAATTGATAAGTTTTTGCATCTCCAATAACCACTACTTTAATATTGATTGGTATTGCCTGAGGCTTCATCCCACCAGAAATAATTCCTGCAGCAGATGCTATATTCTCTATTGTTATCTCACTGGATTTGAGTGCCCTTTTCAATCCTTCCCAACTTTCTGCACTCCTTGCTATGTCAGATATATTAATGATAAGATATCCTCCGTTGGCTGCATGAATAGAACCTGCCTTTATTCTCGTGAAATCTGTGGTAACAACCCCCATATTGCTTTCATATTCAATTCTTCCAAGTAAATTATAATACTTAGGATTTGTATCAAATATTACGGGAGCTCCTTTTGTGTCTTTATTATCAACGATAAGATTTACTTCGTATTTCTTTGTAAAGTCTTTTTCTCTTATTTTATCTATGATGTTAAGTTGATTTACATTGTCTTTTTCTATACTTTTAAAATCCTCAATATTCTGTAAAATATCTTTTTGCACTGCTCTCAAATATTCAATCAGATTTTGATGTTGGGAATACTTTTCCTTTAGCTCTTGTATCGGCTGTTCTAATGCAATAAAAGCTATTTTCATTTCCAATTGTTCTATTTTATCTTTTGCAGACTTTTCTATTTCTTTTACCTGCTTCATGATCTCTATTAGCTTATTTTGTACGACAAACATTTTTTCTTCTATATTCTTTCTAGCCTCTGGTTTTAGCTCAGCATAGTCCTTTTCTTCCATAGCCTTACCATCTATGAGTGGTATAGTCATGAGTCCTTGCTCACTTTTCTTAATCAGCAGTCCATTTTCTTTAGCATATGAATTAAATTGCTCCATAAGATCTGAACTTTGAGATTGGAAGAATTGAATAATTTCGCTTTTTTGTTTTTCATAATCTTGCCCTTCAAACATTTTAGGAATCTTGACTTTAAGACTTTTGATGAGTGCTTTCATATCTTTTACAAGCTGACTCCCTATTCCTGCAGGCATTTTTAATGCACGTGGACTATCTGGATTTTTAAAATTATATACATAGCACCAGTCATCTGGAGTTTCTTCAATTGAGGCTATGTTTTTGATGATTGACTTTGTATAGCTGCTTCTGCCAGTACCTGTTAATCCTGAAACATAGATATTATAACCAGCTCTTTTTATAGTCAGGCCAAATTCCATAGCAGAAGCTGCTCTTTCTTGACCGATTATACCGTCTAATGGACTCACTTCTTTCGTCGTCGTAAACCTAAAACAATTGACATCACAATTATTGGTTAATTCATCAGCAGATAATTCTCTAAATACCATATTCTCTCTCCCTTCAAATCTGATAATAAGCGAAAAATTTCTTTATCAAATTCTACCATAAAAATTTGTATTTATCTATTTTAATGTGACAATCATGAATCTTTAATCACTAAATTAGGGTTAGGCTTTGGAGTTTTTTGGTTTTTGGCTATAACGGCAGAATGGAAGGGTAATTTTATACGCTCAATTTCAATTGCTTTTGTAAATATCTAAGATTCGGGAACTAAGAACGCTGGAATGGTCTTCAAAACTCGCATTGTTTTTGCTTTAACAAATCAATCTATCTACAAAGTTTATAAACTCAATAAAGTTTCTTGCATACAGCGCTCAAACAGTTGAAGTCCATTCCGCTTTTCTAAGTCCCCTTCATCAAGATATTTTACAAAAGACAATAATATTTCACTACATAAAATTACCCTTCCATTCTGCCTAGTGTATCTTCAAAACACATTTATTGCCTCTCACTTTTAAGAAAACTCTTTGGAGTTGATTCTCTAAAGCTTTTCTAATTAAGGAATTACCAAGAAACTAGGCTTTGAGAGGGTGTATATTTGTATAGCAAAATGTTATTGTCTTTTGAAGTATTCCTTAGTGAAGAGTTATAAACCACATCAGCCCCCGAAAAGGCTGATTTGCCAAAAACCAAAAAAACTCCTTCTTAGCAAATCATCTAAAAGCTAAGAAGGAGTTTTTTTAGTTTTTTATTTTCCTAAAAGGCTTTTTACTGCCTTTACTATGTGTGCTGCATTTAATTCATATTTGTCGACTAATTCCAGTGGTTTGCCAGACTGTCCGAAGGTGTCATTTAGTCCTATTCTTTTTAGCTTCACTGGGCACTCTTCGCTTAGTACCTCTGCTACTGCGCCGCCTAACCCGCCTATAATGCTGTGCTCTTC
>JAUQXG010000124.1 GCA_030834765.1 Lutispora sp. | reverse complement strand
TTGCAGAACAAGGTTTTGATATCGAATTAACTACCGGTCAAGGTGCTGACAAGACAATGACTGCTTTACTTTCAGGACAATGTGATATCGGCTTTGCAGGGCCCGAATCATGCATCTATGTATATAACCAAGGCAAGGAAGATTATGCAGTGGTATTTGCTCAACTCACATTGAGGGATGGATCATTTTTAGTTGCTAGAGATGCAGCTTCTAATTTTAAATGGGAAGATGTTCGTGGAAAAACCATAATCGGTGGAAGACCTGGTGGAGTACCCCAAATGACACTTGAATATCTTCTGAAAAAACACGGTATTGATCCTGTTAAAGATGTAAATTTAATCACCAATCTACAATTCACTGCTACTGCAGGAGCTTTCAAGAGTGGAGTAGGTGATTATGTAGCTCTATTTGAACCAACAGCCTCTGAATTAGAAAAAATATCTGCTGGTAAGATAGTTGCTTCCATCGGTCAAGATAGTGGATTAATTCCATATACTTCTTACTTTGCAACAAAAAGTTATATAGAAAAGAACTCAGATACGATTCAAAAGTTTACTAATGCATTATACAAAGGCCAACTTTGGGTACAAAATAACAAAGCAGAAGATATTGCAAAGGAAATCAAATCCTTTTTCCCAGATTCGGACGATGAAGTATTGGCAACAGTTATAAACAGATATAAAGAAATTGGTGCTTGGAATCAAACACCAATCATGACAGCTGAATCATTGGATCTATTACAAGAAGTAATGAAAAGTGCAGATCAATTAGATAAAGTAGTAGAATTTGATAAAATAGTTGATAACAGATTTGCAGAAGAAGCAGTAAAAAAAGTTAAATAAGTAAAAGACTAGAGCTTGTAATACGATGTTACAGCTCTAGTCTTTTATAATACCCTTCTAATTTTAAACAAGCCTCGGCTAGATTGTCAGAATTAACTATCATAGAGTAATCATAATTTTTCTGAGTGTGATTATACATTGGATCATAATAAAGCTCCATTAATTTAATAGCCACTTCTTTATATTTATCAGCTTTTACTTCTTTAATCAAGATATTTACAGTTTCATTGCTTATAAATTTCCTAAGCTTTTCAAGAGCTTCTATTATTTCCTCCTTGGAGTTTTCATTTTGTATATATTCTTTAAGTATTGTTTCTGCACGAACGTCAATACTTGATTCTATTAAAATATGAATGCCATCTTTCATCTTCTCCATGATATATTCGGGTATAAAAAGCTTACCTATTCTGCGGCTTTCCGCTTCAATGAAAATATTTTTAGTTTTTGCATCCTTTAAAGTCTTAAAGATCTCTGCTTCAAATTGTTTCTGGCTGATATCTTTATCCAATCCTACCTTCCCTAACATTGACCCTCTATGATTTGCTTTCCCTTCCAGATCTAGCACATCACAGCCCTTTTCCATAAGCATTTTTAGTATATCCGTTTTACCCGTTCCAGTAAAGCCGTGTAAAACAATATATGTTTTTTTCGAGTTTATCAGCGGTAGTTCTTTATTAACCATATTTCTATAGCTTTTATATCCACCCTTTAGTTTATTTACTCCCATGTCCATGGAATTAAATAATTCAAAAAGAGTTGTGCTTCTCAGCCCACCTCTTTCACAAAATAGAACTATATTTTTATTTATTTTTTTTAAATTTAGTATGCTTTCATAAATATCAGGCAGTTTACTTGATACAATCTTGATACCAAGCTTTTTAGCAGCCTCTGCACTTTCTTGACGATATACCGTGCCTACTGCTTTTCTTTCTTCATCATCCAAAATAGGTATATTAATTGCATTGGGTAACGTATTTTCAAGATATTCACCTGGGCTTCTTACATCAACTAAAATATAATCTTCATTCAACTCATCGTATTCTATTATTCCATACAAACTTATTACCTCCATATATGACTACAGTTATTCTACATGAAATTTCATATTTCTTCAATTGTATAAGTCTAAATAACTCGTACACTTTTATTTTTACCGATTCATCTCTATATAATCAAAATGAATTTTAAAAAACTTTATTATTGAAAACTCATCAGAACAACTGTACAAATATCACTTTTCCTGCTCATTTGAATATTATATAAGTGATATGTAGTATTCCCTTGGAGGTGTAACGTTATTGAAAAAAATAGTTGAAATCTCAAATATTAACTTGAATTATCATACGCTGCAGGGTGAAACACAGGCTATTAAAGATTTATCTCTCGATATTTATAATGGTGAATTCATTAGTATTGTTGGACCAAGCGGATGTGGAAAATCAACTTTACTCTCTCTAATTTCAGGGATATTAAAGCCTTCATCAGGCACTATAACCATAAATGGTAATCAAGTTGACGGCCCTTCTGAAAATGTTGGGTATATGCTTCAAAAGGATCATCTTTTTGAATGGAGAACAATAATGAAAAATGTAGTTATTGGACTGGAAGTTAAAAATAAACTCAATAAAAGTACTTTAGAATTTGTTGAAAGATTACTAAATGAATATGGACTTGGAGACTTTAAAGACTTTCATCCTCATCAATTGTCTGGAGGAATGCGTCAGAGAGCCGCATTGATTCGTACTTTAGCAACAAATCCAGATATACTACTTCTTGATGAGCCTTTTTCAGCACTTGACTATCAAACTAGGTTAGCTATTTCAGAAGAGATATGGCTCATAATAAAAAAAGAGAAAAAAACCGCAATACTAGTAACTCATGATATATCAGAAGCTATTGCAATGGCTGACAGAGTGGTTGTATTGACGAAAAGGCCGGGAGAAATAAAATCAATACATGAAATTATTCTGACTTGCAATTATAAGACCCCTATCAAATGCAGAGAAGCTCCTGAGTTTAGAGTATATTTCAATGAGATATGGAAGGAGCTAGATATTCATGTTTAATAAAGATCAACAGACAATTCCAGTTTCTAAAGACCATGTTGAGTTCTTGAAAAAAATAAAGCTTACAAAAATTGCTATTAAAACTTCTCAGCTATCTCTGTTTATTTTTATTTTTTTATTTTGGGAAATTGCTGCGATTAATAAATGGATAGATCCGTTTATTATGAGTCAACCCACTAGGATAATAAAAACAATCATAAATTTATCAAAAGATGGAACCCTTTACCTACACACTGGGGTTACTATATACGAAACGATTGTGGGATTTTTGTCCGGTACAATATTAGGTACACTTATAGCCATAATTCTTTGGTGGTCCGATTTCACAGCAAAGGTGCTAGATCCCTATTTGGTTGTATTAAACGCATTGCCCAAAACAGCACTAGGGCCTATTATTCTGGTATGGATTGGGGGCACAACACAATCCATAATCGTCATGGCGCTTCTCGTTTCAATTGTTGTTACAATACTAAATGTTTATACTGGTTTTATCGCTTGTGATGAAGATAAAATAAAGCTTTTAAAAACCTTTGGAGCCACTAAATTTCAGATATTAAAAAAGGTTATACTTCCTGCAAATATCTCCAATATTATTTCAGTTTTAAAAATCAATGTTGGTCTGTCTCTTGTTGGTGTAATTGTTGGAGAGTTTCTCGTTTCCAAATCTGGATTGGGTTACCTGATTATTTACGGAGGCCAGGTATTTAAAATGGATCTAGTTATGACAAGTGTAATTATACTGTCAGCCGTGGCAGCTCTCCTATATTTAGCAGTACATTGGTTAGAAAGAAAAATCGGAAACATTAAATAGAAAAAGGGGAATAGAGCGTGTTTGCCTCTATTCCTCTATTATATTAATTAATTCCACAATAGAGTTCACTGTATAATCCGCATCTATTCTTTTACTTTGAAAACCATCTGCCATGCTCCATTTTACTAGTATTGATTTTATTCCTGCATTTTTTGCACATTCAATATCATATATACTGTCTCCTATCATAACAGCTTGTTCCCCATCTGCATTTAGTCTTTTTAAAGCTTCTACTATAGGGTCAGCATCAGGCTTATGTTTTTTTGTATCTTCTAAGGCTACTATTGCAGAAAAATACTTTTCAAAATCAAATAGCTTCAAACCCCTTATTGCAATATCACGCCTTTTGGATGTAACGATAGCCATAATACAGCCAAGCTCTTTTAGCTTAGCTAATCCACTACCTATTTCTCCACATGGTAATACGCAATGATCATGGTGATGTTCATTGTACTTAATATATGTTTCAAACATTTGCTGTGCTTTTTCCATGGAATATCTTTGCAAAGTATACATTAGGGG
>JAUQXG010000123.1 GCA_030834765.1 Lutispora sp. | reverse complement strand
CAGGGCAACTTTCTTGCATTATTCGAAGCCATAGAACGCGACCAGGAACGCAGAGGGAATTTGTAGGAAATCAAATTTTGTCTGCAGTCACAAAAGTTGTCATACCTTTGCACCAATTAAATTTGAAGATGTCATGATACTAAGTTGTGTCTTGTCCTAAAAAAAGTTGACACTTTAGATTCAAAAATACATAAAATACTTGATACTCAAAATATTATTTTTGAGTATCACTTAACATTTTCATAAGCTTTATAATACATAAAATCTGGTGTTTTATAATTCAAACTCATGTGTAATCTTTTTGAATTATAAATTTTGACTACCTGTTTTACTCTTCTATCAACCTGATCAAAAGTCTTAAACTTTTCATCATCAAGCCATTCGTTTTTAAGAATACCGTTGACTCTCTCAGCAACCGCGTTTTCATAAGGATTACCTTTAGCTGCCATACTGCTTACAGCACTCATATCATCAAGCATTTCTATATAAGCTGAACAGCAATATTGAACACCATGGTCTGAATGATGTATAAGACCATTTAAATCCATTTTAGCAGTTCTTCTTGCCATTTTAAGAGCATCCAAGGCATGCTTTGCTTCAAGTGTATCAGCTACTTTAAAACCTACAATTTTTCTTGTATATAAGTCTGTTATTAAAAATAAATAGCAAAACTTATTTGCATAACGAATATACGTAATGTCGCTCACCCACACTTGATTTGGTCTTTCAACTTTCAGTTCTTTTATCAAGTTGTCATACCTATTCAACCAGTGGTAGGACTGGGTTGTAACAACTCTTTTCTTCCTTTGTCTAACCAGCATTCGTCGATCACGCAGAAGGTCAAATAAAGCATCTCTTCCAAAATTAATAATTTCAGGATAATCTTCTGTCAGATGTTCAAATAGCTTTCTGACACCGCATTTAGGCAGTTCTACTCTGTAGGCTTTTACTTCTTTAATGATAAAGTCTTCATCAATAACCGGCTTCGTGGCTTCGTTCACTGATTTGTAGTATGCCTGCCTTGATTTGCCAAACAGCAAACATAGTGTTGATACACTATATGCACGATTTTCTGATAATTTTCTCACTGTTTGGCTCCAGGCTTTTTTCGTATATCTATACCTAATGTCTCTTCAGCAATTTCTATCATTTTCTTATAGGCAATTGCTGACATCTCCGCATACTCTAACTTTTTCTTTAATGAATCAACTTCACTGCTGTCAGATTTGGAATGCTCCAAACTTAACTCCAGTTCTGACAGTCGACGTCGTAATTCCTGATTCTCTGCAACTAACAGAGATTTGTCATCAACCGGTTTTTTCATCTTTTCAGCCTTTTTTAATTCGTACAATGGTTCAAAACCAAATTGACGAATCCAATTCAAAATTGCTGAATTACCTTTTATCCGGTACTTCATGTTGAGTGATGTCTGACTCTCAGTACCATAAAGATACTCTTCGGCTATCCGCCGTTTTTCCGACAAACTGCGTCCTTCGTGTGACATAGTTTAATCCTTATTTTAGTTGACAAATTGTTAATTCTATGTGTCAACCAATTTCAGGACACCTCATAATAATTATCATTTCAACA
>JAUQXG010000122.1 GCA_030834765.1 Lutispora sp. | reverse complement strand
TCAGTCTTTAATTCATTAATCATGGGCTGTGTCAGTTGATTTTTCTCTTCCATTTCAAGCAGTGTCTTTCTACATTCTGTTCTGAATTGAAAGTTAGCTGACAGAGGTATAAAATACTCCATAAAAGATAAAGTAAGCGCCGCAATGAGTAATATAGCAATAATGGTCATTGGAATTCTCCCTATCATTTTTATACCTCCTGGGTTTTAATTAATTTGAAATATCTTTGTTTCTATCGAACCATCATACCAAATTTTGGTTCCATCTATAATATCTTTGGCAAAGGTTCTAAGACCAGGAACCACAACAAAAGCTGCTATAACTAGTGCTATGGCTACTGCTATTATTTCATCTCTGCCCCAGCCATCATTATTTTGCAAAGGTTTCAGAATGGCTTTAGCTATTCTTTTTATTTTTATATCAGTTCTTATTACAAAGTCCTCTGTATTTTGATTTACGTTTTCCAATAATCTTTTCATTTATTGTCCTGCCTTTCATAAATTAATTTACAAATATAAGTTTTAGGGCTTCTTCCATATCCTTAGCCATTGGTACTGCTATCATGATAATAATAATGATCATGAAAAATATCATAGACCAGGCTGCTTTGTTTTTCGTATTTTCTGTCTCCATCTGAATGTAGTTAAGGTATTTACTAAACATCACTTCTTCTTGCCTCATGAGAATATTTTGATTGTCACCTGTATCGACTCCTTGTTTTATAGCTACTGCAAGTGTTTCTGATTCTAAGGTATTGAAATAGGAGCAAAAGTCTTCTAGACTTTCATCTATATCAAGGGTAAGCTCATACCTTGCAGTAAATCTGATAAGTATTTCTTTCAACTCTTTGTTATCTACCACCTCATAGACTGATCTTATTGCATCTGTTACTTTCACTCCAGCAGATACTTGATTGTGCAGATACTTATATATTCTGTATACTGACTGCTCCAGCTGTTTAGCTATTTTTTTGCCTTTTTTATATACAAGATAGAATACATTGATGGAGAGTATTAAAAAAACAGCGATAGCTATAGAAATATCTCTATAGATCGCTGTCATGATTGATAAAATCATTGGTATTGCTATTTGAAATGCAATATACCAAAATACTGCATACTCCCCTTTATAGCCTGCTCTTTTAAGCATATTTTTTATCTTATTGTATACACCTTCCTTTTCACTGTTTTTTCTATCCATTTCATAAATGCTGCTTCTTATATTTTTGAAATATCTTGTGTAGTTTTTATCATCGCTCCTCTTTCCCTTCGCTTCTCTTATGATGCTTTCTGCACCCAGGCTTATCTTTGAATATATTTCTCCTATTATGAGGATATTTATAAATAGAGCTGCTAAAGTAAAATAATAGTGTTCAAATAGGAAATCTGCTATTTCATGTATAATTCATCACCACCTTTTAATGCTTAAATCTGCTGATCGTAGTCATAATATAGAAGCCGATTCCATAGAGGAAGGCGAATAAAGTAATATACATTTTACCTTCTATCGTATTTGTGTAAAAATTCAAAGCTTTTGGGTTAGATCTAATCAGCATAAAAGCAATTATAACAACAAGGATCATTGCTAAAACTATGTAGATTTTATCCCAGAAGGTTGATATTTTTCTTCGATTGAACTCCTGTTCCAGCTTATAGAACTGTTCTTCCATATTGTTTAGGAGTACCTTTAAATCCCCTCTATATTTAATATTTTGCTTGATGTTTAATATGAAGTCAGTAAACTGTGGATTATCTATTTTCATTTTTAATATAGTTAGAGCATCCTGTGGGTCCATCCCTCTTCTTACCTGTACTGTCATATCTCTTATATAGCTTTTTAATGGTTCACCTATTACGGGTATAGCTTTTTCAAAGGCATATATGATATCCTCTTTGACATCTATCCACTGCATGAGAACAGATATAAAATATCCCAGCTTTCTTCTTGTGTAATCTGAATTATAAAATCCCATTATTTCAAGAACGATGGAGGGCATAAAGAAAAATACCCCTGCTATTATGGCACTGGAAGGTAAAAATCTTAAAAAGTCATATATTGTGATGTAAGTTATAAAAAACACCAGGGAGGACATCAGTAAAAGTACATAAAAATTCATGAATGGGATATATCGTCTTATATTAGATTTATCTATAAGAAATAGCTCAACTTTATCTACAAAGGACATTTTTACTGTAATGGTTTTGGTATACTTTTTTACTTCTCTTTGCAGCCTTCGTTCAATATATCCTTCGTTTAGCCTTTTGTAACCTTTCTTCATATTATCTTTAATATAATCTGCATCGGCGCTTGTAGCTATAAGCCATGCTATATAGGAGGATGTTGTCAATATAAGCATTTGATTCATATTTAATAAAATATCCATACCCCCTCCTACTTTACTTTATTCCAGTAGCAGGACTTATTTTTCACGTAGTCACCGCATGAACTGTCATATTTATATAGCATATTGGTGCTATACTTATCTGTACTTGCATCATAGCTTAATATTTCTAGTATTTCCATCACTTTAAAGTCATCCATATGTATAACAATATCTATTGATGTTGCTATCATTTCTTTAATGGTTTTTTCACTCTCACTTATTTGAGCCATTTTGCCCAGTGTCAGCATTCTTGGCAGGGCTCCTGCTGCGCTCCATGTATGGGTAGAAGCCATAACTCTATGGCCTGTAAAGCCTGCTATTAAGAAATGCCATGCTACACCATCGGTCAACTCCCCTATGATATAGGTATCCAGCGACATTGTAAGTCCATCAATGATTAGATCTAGCAGCGTGACTGGAATACCTCCTTCATTTTTCTTTTTTACTCTTTGCACGATACAATTGGGCTTATCTGGATATATTTCCGAATCAGATTCAGCTATCAATGCCCTGTCCATTTCTTTAGAGTTATCTGTTATTGCTCTAAGGAGAGTGGTTTTTCCTGATCCACCCTTGCCTGTAATCAATATTGATTTATTCGATAAGGCAAGATCTTTTATATACTGGGCTATTTCTTCATTCAGCATATCGAAAGACATTAGGTCCTCAAAGGTATAGTTTTTCATTGGATGCTTTCTTATGCTTATGGCTGGTCCTGATAAATTTCTAGGAGGAATGGAAAGATTCACTCTTAATCTTCTTTTTTCATCAGACACTCTGCAATGAGTATCGTTTTCATTCAATACGCCTCCATTTCTTAAAGCGATTATTTTGCAATAGTTTTCAAATATCTTTTCATTGCCGAAAGAAATATCTATGATTTCTCTTATACCAAACCTTTTGATGGTAAATACATTAAATCTAGTTCCGTCTATATCGCTTATGCTGTCATCATCTATATAGGGCTGTAATGGTCCATACTTGAACATGTAATCAAATACTTTGCTTATGACAGTTTCTCTGTCAATTCCAAGATGATACTTATTTTTGTCTATGACTCGAACTATGGC
>JAUQXG010000121.1 GCA_030834765.1 Lutispora sp. | reverse complement strand
ATAACTTATAGCCAGAAGGGTTTTATGAGAAAAAACAAAACAAAGAAATTTGCATTATGTGCGTTTTTCTTATTAAAAGATTAAGCCCACTTCTGTGCAAGGAAAGAACTGCCGAACCATTTTCAAGCGCACAATGAATATCACGGAGGATACAGTAATGCAGTACAATTTTAATGACCTGTCCAAAGAGGAAGCTTTGTCTATTCTCAATTTGCCCGATGTTGACCTGCCCGAGCTGATAGATATTGTTTTCGCTGTCAGAAAAAATCATAAAGGGATTTTGGTCGGTATACAGCTTCTGACAAATGCTCGGAGCGGGGATTGTTCGCAGAACTGCGCTTATTGCGCCCAATCTCATAATTCCAAATCAGGCATTGAAAAATACAAGCTGATATCATATGATAAACTACTGACGGACAACTATATTGTTCGGGAAAAAAGACTTTCGAGGCATTGTATCGGATTTAGCGGCATACGTTTTACTGATTCCGAGATAAACGAGTTTGCTAATCATGTCAGAGAATTAAAAAACGAAACAAATACTCAAATCTGCTGTTCTATTGGTTTCTTAACCCCGGGACAAGCTAAAAAGATGAAGGAAGCGGGAGTCAACAGGATAAACCATAATCTGAATACAAGCAGAAATTATTATCCGAACATCTGCACGACACACACCTATCAAGAGAGAATAGATAACATTAAAATGCTGCAAGGTATGGGGTTTGAAATTTGCTGCGGCGGTATTATAGGTCTTGGGGAAGAAAAGACAGACGTTGTGGATATGCTTTTTGAAATACGGGAAATTAATCCTCAATCAGTGCCGATCAATTTCCTGATACCAATAAAGGGGACGACTTTGGGAAATATGGATGCTTCGCTTTTGTCTGCTGAGTATTGTCTAAAGGTACTATGTCTTGCCCGTCTATTAACTCCGAAATCAGATATACGCTGTGCTGCCGGAAGGGAAGTATATTTGAAGGGAAAGGAAAAAGAAATGTTTTGTGCGGTAGATTCCATTTTTGCCTCGGGGTATTTGACCGCTGATGGGCAAAGCATAGAAGATACGATCAAAATTATTACTGAAGCTGGATTTCAATATTACATAGAAGCCGATTAACAGGAGAATAAGGTTATGCCGTTTCAAGCATATCATAGCTTCATAAAAAGTTGCAAATCCACCCTCTTGACCTATTAAACGTCATGAAAGCGTTCCATAATGTTGACCCTACTTTCCAAGTAGTGAGAAAAAGATTGCTTTCCATGTAAATGAATTCGATACACTTCCATGTAGAAGGATTAGTGGTGGATTATCCTTTGATCCAGACTCTATGACAAAAGTCGATCCAAAACTTGTCTTTCTAATTCAAAAGCCATCTTTCAGCTTCTTCTTTACCTTCATATATTCTAAAATGATTGCCTTTGTTTGTTTCCATGACCATCTCTTTGAATCTCCCTTTTTGAATTGTCGCCTGAGGGATAATAACAGCAGCTTTTATATCATAGTTTATAAATTTTTGAATAATACTACCAGCCACTTTGGTTTTAAGTTTGAAGAAGTCTTCTGATAAGGCTGCATAGTGTATCATAAGCACATGTGTCTCATGTTCCCAGCATAAAGCCACCAGATCAAGTGCATCATTCTCAGTACTTAATGGCTCGGTAGTAGAAATCAGTTCAATATATTTTTTACTCTCTATTTCTCTAATTTGATAGTTCATTTTATATTTTTCCTCCACAATTTCATTTTTAAACAACTTCTGACGGGTTCCACGGACCCAATTAAGTTCATTATTATAGGTTGAAATAATGTTTTCTGAAATCATCTCCCATATTAAACTTTCCCTACTGCTTCTATTAGGAGAATGAATAGAACGTCTGTATTTTTCCTGCTGCATAATCAATTGCGTTTTGATTTCATTTTCATATTTTGTGAGAATTTCACTTAATTCTTGATTACTTAACATGTCTGACCAGGCAAGTTGTATCAAAAATGTTTTTTTTATTTCAGGAGCCTCTAGTGATGATATAACCCACTCTTTTAGTTCTTTAAGTCCTTCTTCTGTTATGGTATATATTTTTTTTGAAGGAGAGTTATCCTGATGAATCACTTTACTTATAACAAGTTCTTCATTTTCCATACTAATGAGAGCTTTGTAAATTTGATTATTATTACCAGACCAATACATGAAGGAGGAATCCTCAAAAATCTTTTTTAATTCATATCCTGTTGAAGGCTTCCAACTAAGGATACCTAATATTGCTGATTTGATTGACATTGAACGCACCTCTTTTAATAATATAGGTTAATAGTAACATATGTTATTATGATTGTCAATTTGAGAAAATTCATTTGATATATTGTTGATTAATATGTTCTTGTGAACTTTTTATATCTGGGTACTAGGGGTAGTAACTTTTATTGTTGGAGAAAAAGGTTGAATACGGTTCTTGACAAGCAACCGTACGGTTGCTTATAATTGATGTATGTGGGATAAAGATGCGATATTCAAGGCACTCAGCGATTCGACTCGGCGGCTGATATTAGACGAACTATCCGAACGCAACGAGGTGACGTTGTACGAACTTACGATACGTCTAATTACGAAGCACAACCTTAACATTTCGCGACAGGCGATAGCTAAACATCTATCTGTATTGGATGATGCAGGGCTTGTAAAATCAAAACGAAAGGGGAAATATCGAGTACTTATATTCAACAACGAGCCACTTAAAAACTTGCTGAAAGGATGGATAGAGTAATTTTATAAAAAAGCAAGTAACAAAATCGGAATAGGAATTTTGATGAGTGTGTGGGCTGTTTTTGCTTGCAGCCAGATGTTAGCAGTCCACCATACGTCGCATATATCAAAGGAGGCAAAACAGTATGAAAATCATTGTTACCAGTATATTCGTACAAGATCAAGACAAGGCACTGGAGTTTTATTCGGAAAAGCTGGGATTTATAAAAAAGGAGGACGTTCCCGTCGGAGAATTCAGGTGGATAACGCTTGTTTCTCCGGATGATCAAAACGGTACGGAGCTTTTACTCGAACCGAATGACCATCCTGCCGCCCAAGAATATCGAAAGAAGCTATTTGCCGATGGCATACCAGCAACAATGTTTGGCGTTGCAGATATTCGTAAAGAATACAAACGATTAATGGAAAAAGGCGTGAAGTTTACTATGGAGCCGACAAAAATGGGTGAAGTCACAATAGCTGTCTTTGACGATACATGCGGCAACCTTATTCAGATCGCGCAGAAGTAACTTTAGGTAGAAATAGAAGCAACTATAAATGCAGTCTTTTTAGTTGTATCCAATTGTATAAAGTGTTCCATAATAGTGAAAAATGACGATTAGTCTATTATGATAGTGGCTGCTCCGGCAGCAGTTAGATATAGAATAGAAGAGCTGAAACGAGAGTAAAGAACTTTTTTGTCTGAATAGTAATAGCAAAGTGAATGATTCACTTTGCTATTGCTATTTTTGGAAAAGTGTATAGAATTTATAGTAAGAGCTTATGAAGGGTAACTTGTAATCTCAGAGGAAAATGATACTTTGTATAGAATGCTTAATCTGTATTATTGTTTTACTAAGGATATAGCGGTGAGCTAATGGAGTGTACTTTATGATTTATGATGGGTTTATTAATATTGCTATTGTATTGGCTTTGTTGTTAGCGGTAGGGCAAATCCTTGTTTTTGCTAATTCAAAATTCAAAATATGTAAAGAAAACGAGGAAGAACTAAGAGCAACTAATGCAAGACTTAAAGCAATCTTTAATAGTGCTGCTGTTGGAATGTATCTATCGTCTTTAGAAGGAAAATTTATTAGGGTAAATCCTGCTTTATGTGATTTAGTTGGTTATTCACAAGAAGAGTTATTAAATATGGAATTTGACCAAATTATTCATCCTGATGATTTCGATGAGGATATTATTTCATTGAAAGAGCTTTTAACAGGGGAAATTCTATGTTTTCATGCTGAAAAACGCTTTTTTCATAAAAGTGGGCAAATAATATGGGCATTGTTAGCTTTATCCGTCTTATATAATATAGACGGTAAACCTCAAAATTTGATTGGTCAAATACAAGATATTACAGAAAGAAAATATGTAGAAAAAGAATTGGAAAGGGCAAAATTGGAAGCAGAGAAATTGGCTTCCATTGATTATTTGACAGGAATATTGAATCGTAGGGCATTTGAAGATAGGCTTAATGAGGAAATTCATAGAGCAGCTAGGGAAGGGCACCCCATAAGCTTAATATTAGCAGATATAGATGAGTATAAAAAGATTAATGATACATACGGACATCAAGCCGGTGATTATACTTTACAAAAGTTCACACAATGCTTGACCAATATATGTCGACCATATGATATTATTGGCCGGCACGGTGGCGAAGAATTCATAATATGCTTACCAAATACCAATGGCAAACAAGCTAGAATCATAGCAGAACGTATAAGAAGTGCGGTGGAAGAATTATCAATAAAATTAGTATATTTAAATGAACCTATAAACATTACGGCAAGTTTTGGAATAGCTTCACCTAAATATGGTACCCATGAAAGTATTGATACTCTTATCATGCAGGCTGATAAAGCTATGTATAAAGCTAAATCCCTTGGAAGAAATATAGTTTGTACATATAGTGAAGAGTAATAATATTATATAAGCATGAAGAATTTAGTAAAACGGAGTAAATCTATGAATTACTATATCAATACAGCATAACAGTGCCTGAATTTGGGCACATAAAAATAATAATATGAATGGAGGATAATTATGGGAAAGACGTATTCACAATTAATTGTCGGGGAAAAGGCTCATTTTGAAAAAACGATAGCAGAATCGGATGTATATATGTTTGCAGGAATTACAGGTGATTTTAATTGGGCACACATCAATGAAGAGAAAGCTAAGACGACTAAATTCGGCGGAAGAATTGCTCACGGCATGCTTGTAAGCAGCTTCATATCCACGACAATAGGAATGGAATTGCCAGGACCTGGCACTATATATTTGTCACAAAGTGTAAACTTCAAAGCACCAGTTCGGATAGGAGATACAATTAAAGCCGAGGTAGAAGTATTAGAAAAGCTGGAAAAGGGCAGAGTCAGGCTAAAAACAATTTGCTATAATCAAAGAAATGAGATTGTAATAGAAGGTGAAGCGGTAGTTCTTGCACCTAAGGATATATAAACATACATAAAATAAATAATTAAGCTATACAATATAAAAGAATGTTGGATTGAAACTTTATGTGCTGTTTTGGCACAATCGTTATAAAAGTGGCATAAATATTGCATGTATTTAACAATTAGCGATCATAAATTACAGATTTTATTATAGGAGGAATTTTAATGAAAGAAGTTGTCATTGTCAGTGCGGCTAGAACGCCAATAGGTAATTTTAATGGAAGTTTAGCTGGTGTATCAGCTGTAGATTTA
>JAUQXG010000120.1 GCA_030834765.1 Lutispora sp. | reverse complement strand
GCGAAGCGATAAGCCACTATCCGGTGGCAATGACGGAGAGGTCACACCTGTTCCCATACCGAACACAGAAGTTAAGCTCTCCAGTGCTGATGGTACTTGGACCGCAGGGTCCTGGGAGAGTAAGTCGTCGCCGGGTTGAGATATTCCTCAATAGCTCAGTTGGTAGAGCATGCGGCTGTTAACCGCAGGGTCGTTGGTTCGAGTCCAACTTGAGGAGCCATTTCAAAATTTTATTACATAAAAACAACAGTAAGCGAATGCTTGCTGTTGTTTTTTTATATTCATTTAGCCTTGTATATATAGATAAATATTTTAATCTACTTACGAAAACAAGACCTATATAAGTGGAATTTAAAAAAATAGGACTTTTTGCTTTTGTCACGATTCTTATAGTATGATACAATATATAGTGTAATATAATGTAATACATACTAAATATAGATAGTGGAGGGTGTTAATATTGCTTTCTGATAACGCGAAAAAGGTATTAGACAAAAGGTATTTAACAAAGGATAATAAGGGTAAACCAATAGAAACTACTGATGGACTTTTTGTAAGAGTTGCAAAGGCAATTGCACAGGCTGACAGGAACTATGATAAAAATGCCGATATAAAAAAGGTGGAAAAAGATTTTTATAATATGATGACAAAGCTAGAGTTTTTGCCAAACTCACCCACGCTGATGAATGCGGGTAAAGAATTAGGGCAATTATCAGCCTGCTTTGTACTTCCAATAGAAGATTCAATGGAAGGTATTTTTGATGCAATTAAATATTCTGCTATGATACATAAAAGTGGAGGTGGAACTGGCTTTAGCTTCAGCAGACTCAGGAGCCAAGGGTCTTCTGTAAATTCAACAGGCGGCGTTGCATCAGGACCAATAAGCTTTATGAAAGTATTTAATGCTGCTACAGAGGCAGTAAAGCAAGGTGGAGTTCGTAGAGGTGCCAATATGGGAATACTTAGAATAGATCATCCTGATATATTAGAGTTTATTCAATGCAAAAAAGACAATAAAGATATTACAAACTTTAATATAAGCATTGGCATAACAGAGTCATTTATGAAAGCTGTGGAAGAGAATGAGGAATATGAATTAATAGATCCAAATACGAAGGAAGCAAGAGGGAAGTTAAAAGCAAAAGAAGTATTTGAATTGATCATAGATATGGCATGGAATAATGGAGAGCCTGGAATCATATTTTTAGATAGAATGAATAGAGACAATGTGGTGCCTGAACTTGGGGAAATTGAAAGCACCAATCCATGCGGGGAGCAGCCGCTTCTGCCCTATGAATCGTGTAATTTAGGCTCTATAAATTTAGTTACTTGTGTTAAAAACACTGATAATGAAGCATCTATTGATTATGAGAAACTAGGACGGATCGTAGATCATGCAGTACATTTTTTAGATAATGTTATAGATATGAACAAATATCCACTTGATAAAATAGACGAAATGACGAAGAAAACAAGAAAAGTTGGACTTGGTGTAATGGGCTTTGCAGATATGCTTATAGAGCTTGGCATAGCATATGACTCTGAAGAAGGCATTCATACCGCAGAACAAATAATGAATTTCATCAATGAAAGATCAAAACAAGCTTCCATTAAGCTTGCAGAGGTGCGTGGAGTTTTCCCATGTTTTGATCAGAGTATATATGCAGATAAAAACATGAATCTACGCAATGCTACAACTACTACAATAGCACCAACAGGAACTATTTCAATTATTGCTGGAGTATCCAGCGGGGTAGAGCCGCTTTTTGCAATATCCTATATAAGAAATGTTATGGATAATGATGAACTTCCCGAAGTAAACCCGTTATTTGAAAGAATAGCAAAAGCCAGAGGTTTCTATAGTGTTGACCTTATGAGAAAGATTGCAAAACAAGGCACAGTGAGGCACATGAAAGAAGTACCTGAAGATGTAAGAAAGGTTTTTGCAACATCCCATGATATTAGTCCAATATGGCATATAAGAATGCAGGCAATGTTTCAGAAATATACCGATAATGCAGTATCTAAAACAGTTAATTTCAAAAATGATGCGACAAAAGAAGATGTTAGCGAAGCATATATTCTAGCCTATAAACTAGGATGTAAAGGGGTTACAGCATATAGAGATGGAAGCCGAGATTCTCAGGTCTTAAATATTGGAGCCGTCAATAAAGAAGAAAATAAGATGGCTGACCTTTATGAAGAGGATCAAAAAAATCTTACAGCAAGGGCACGACCAGAAGTGACCATAGGAATAACAGAGAAAGTTAAGATTGGCTGTGGAAATCTTTATATAACTGTAAACTCTGATGATGATGGAATATGTGAGGTATTTACGAACCTAGGTAGAGCAGGGGGGTGTCCTTCACAATCAGAGGCAACAAGTAGATTAATATCCATAGCTCTTAGAGCTGGGGTAGATGTAACAGAAATAATAGAGCAGCTTAGAGGCATTAGATGCCATTCTACGTTAAGACAAAAAGGCTTAAAGGTTCTATCTTGCCCTGATGCAATAGGAAGAGCATTAGAGAAAGTCATGAAGATACAGGTTGAGATGAAGGATGTAGAAACCATAGATGAATTGACTGAAGCCATAGAAGAGAATGGAGATTGCAGTGGAAACTGCTCATTATGTGCCATTCAATGTGGCGCAAGCTCAGTAGTTTTTGATGAAATATCAGCTGCATCAGATCATACTCAAAATAAAAGCAAAATGAAATACTGCCCAGAATGTGGAGATAAAATACAGCACGAAGGTGGCTGCGTGATTTGCAGAAATTGCGGATATTCTAAGTGCAATTAATTCCTATACAAAATGCAACT
>JAUQXG010000119.1 GCA_030834765.1 Lutispora sp. | reverse complement strand
AAGAGGGCACATCAGAAGCCGAAAGCCAGAAAGCATAATGAATGAAGTTAGAAAGATTGCTGAGAGTGGTTTTAAAGAAGTAGTATTGACTGGTATACATGTAGGCTCTTACGGTAAAGATATTGGCAGTGTGAGCCTTATAGATGTAATAGAGATGATTCATAAGGTAGATGGAATAGAAAGAATAAGAATGAGCTCTGTTGAGCCGAAAACATTGACGGATGATTTTATAAAAAAGTTAAAAACACTTCCAAAAACATGCAGACATTTTCACCTATCACTGCAAAGCGGTTGTAATGAAACATTGAAGCGCATGAATAGAAAATATACTGCCGAGGAATATGAAGCAGTTGTGGATAAACTTAGAAATGCTTTTCCAGAAGTAGCGATAACCACTGATCTGATAGTTGGCTTTCCAGGAGAAACAGAAGAAGAATTTACAGAAACTGTAGAATTTATTAAAAAAATAAAATTTAGCCAGATACATATCTTTAAATTTTCTCCCAAAAAAGGAACTCCTGCCGCAAAATATCCGAATCAGGTAGATCCAAGAGTAAAGGATGAAAGAAGTAAAATTATTGCTCAATGGGCGGAAAAAAATGCTGAAGAGTTTAAATCTTATTTCTTAGGCAAAAGCTTAGAAGTATTATATGAACATAAATCTGATGAAAAAAGTAATAATTTTGAAGGTTTAACAGATAATTATATAAAAGTTATATCAGAATCTGCATATGATATTAAGGGGAAAATAATTAAAACAAGTTTAATAAAAGTGGAAAAAGACTATGTTTTGGGTAAAATTTAAAAAAATTAATATTTCATGAAAGAGTTGGCAGGATTTCCGTTTGGTATGTAGAATTATCCATATACCAAAACCTAAGGAGGTGATTTTATGACAGAGTGTTTATTCTGTAAAATAGCAAATAAAGAGATACCATCAAATATTGTATATGAAGACGAAAAAATATTGGTTTTTAAGGATATAAACCCTGAAGCTCCTGTGCATATCCTAATAATACCTAAGATGCATATCAATTCAGTACAAGATATAAATGAATCAAATTCAAATGTCATATCTCATATATTTGCGATCATCCCTAAACTTGCCAAAGACCTTGATGTTGATGAAAAGGGTTTTAGAGTTGTATCAAATATAGGTGAACAAGGTGGTCAAACAGTTAAGCACTTGCATTTCCATATGCTTGGGGGAAGAAATCTTAGTTGGCCTCCAGGCTAGCCTTTACTTCACAAAGCATCAAAGTGTGTAGTCGTGTTATTACACAGAAGATGAAATACAAAAATGCGAAAATACAAAACTGAATTGTTGACATGGATTAAAGCATTAATGTATAATTAGATATATGTGTAAAATCCCACTTGTAACACGGTATAATTTACTGTAACCATTGTTACTGGCGGAGGGAGGGAGAAGTAATGTCAGAAATTAAAGTTGGAGAAAATGAATCACTTGAAAGTGCGTTAAGAAGATTTAAAAAGAAATGCGCGAGATCAGGTGTTTTAGCTGAGGTTAGAAAGAGAGAACACTATGAAAGCCCAAGCGTAAAAAGAAGAAAAAAATCAGAAGCAGCTAGAAAGAGAAAAACCAAATAAAGAAGGGTGATCAATTTGTCCCTCAAGGAAGTATTACAACAAGACATGAAAAATGCAATGAAAGATAAAGATGCTATAAAGAAGAATGTGATAACTATGGTTAGAGCAGGAATTCTACAAATCGAGAAAGATAAACACATAGAGCTCGATGATGAAGGTGTCTTGGAAGTTATTGCTAAGGGGGCTAAGCAGAGAAGAGATTCGCTGCTAGAATTCGAGAAGGGCAATAGACCTGACTTGATTGAAAATATAAAAAAAGAGATAGATATCCTATTATCTTATATGCCTCAACAACTAACTGAGGATGAGATTAACAGGATAGTATCAGAGACATTGTATGAAGTGGGAGCTCAAAGTATGAAAGATTTAGGCAAGGTTATGAGTGCTCTTATGCCAAAAGTAAAAGGCAAAGCAGATGGCTCACTTGTTAATAATATTGTACGACAACACTTAGATCCACAATAAAAAAAGCTGAAATCCTATATGGATTTCAGCTTTTTTATGTGAAATTTTGACTTTTTATTGAAGGACCTTCCAGACATTATTCGTAAATTCAACGGGGTCTTCTATGGGCAATCCTTCTATAAGAAGTGCTTGATTATAAAGCAGCATTACGTATAGCCCTAGTTTTTCTTTATCTTCTTCAAAGGCTTGTTTCAGTAAATCAAATACTACGTGACTGCTATTTATTTCAAGTACTTTATCTGCTTTTATATTTTGACTGTTAGGCATTGAACTTAATATTTTTTCCATTTCTATAGAAAGCTCACCTTCATTTGACAAGCATACAGGATGATTTTTCAATCTTTTTGAAACTCTGACATCGGATACTTTGCCTGAAAGGGTAGTTTTCATAAATTCCAATAGTTCCTTGTTATCCTCCTCTTCTATTTTAGCTTCGTTTTTATTTTCATCTAATTCTATACCTAGGTCACTACCTGATACGGATTTGAATTCTTTTTCTTTATATTTCATAA
>JAUQXG010000118.1 GCA_030834765.1 Lutispora sp. | reverse complement strand
CAAGAAATATGATTTTCCCATTCCTGAATTGTTTTACTACCTGCCCTCTATCATATTCTGTCTTTGTTAGCTTAAAATCTACCTTGATTATGTCGGCGATCTCCACCAGCGCTTCATAACCTGGCCTGAACACAAAATCATCCAATGCAATGGTATATCCTTCTTCTTTAAGACTTCTGCATGCAGATACGATTTCCTCACTTGGTTCAATGTCTTCCAGTATCTCCACTATAATTTGTTCTTTAGGAAATAGTGTTGCCACTCTATTTAACAGCAGGCTTTTTGTAAAATTGATAAAGGCTTTTTTCTTTCCTGTTATTTCACTGACATCCATTGATAAAAATCCAGCTGCCATCACACTTGAAGTGGCCGCATCTCCATTATTGCCGCTATATATATTTTCTCCCTCTTCTCTATAAAGCAACTCATATCCATAGATTTTATTTTTATCATCAAAAATCGGTTGTCGGGCAAATAACAAAGAAGTCATGCAACTCAACCCCCATCTATTGATTATTTTTTCCTGCTAGCATATTCTTTATATATGATCTATTTATATGGCAACCACATGAAACCTACACGTCCAGTCTCCTGTTGACCAACAATCGGTTTCCCTAACTACAAATTGTCTGTTTGTATACATTTCAAGGATTCCCATAATAAGCCCTTCATCATAATTGCATATCGCTTCGCCACTGGCTGGCAAGCCTGAGCAATCAAGGTCTTCTGACACTGTCAGAATAAATATCATGTTTTCAAAATCCGCATGTTCAATTTGTAATATTCCCATTCCCAGTTCCGCCATCTTTTCCTTAAGCACTTTAAAAAAGTTATCTAAGGGTAATTCAACATCCAGCATATGCTTGCAAAACTCTATTCCTGATATTCGGCCAGCCTCTACTAAAATATGTCTTATTGCATCTTTTCCATAGTTTTCTTCCAGTACATTGCGAAGAGAATAGTGAAACATCCTATAAGCGGCAACATGCATTTCCATACCTAGAGTAGGCCTGCCTCTTGCAATATCACCAATATCTGCCCATTTAAAGCTTCGTAATGAGTCTTCCATTTTTTCTCCTTTTAAGAATTCTTGTTTTCGCATTTCCATTTTCTACATTTATTGTATCAATACTTTCTGAACATTTTCTGTACATTATTGTAAAATATTGTCGTAAAATCTGTTAAAGTTCATCGTATTATAGTAAAATATGTTAAACATATGGTTTTGGGGGGCTTTTTATTGTGGAAAATACAAGAATACAAAAAATATTTTTTTACATAATGTTGATTGTTATGATTTTAAGCATTGCAGTTCCAAGTATCTCTTTGATGTCTTCAAAATCGCCTAAAATTATAGACGGAACATTGGACTTGTCAGATTGGAGTGCTGATAAAGATGGAACCGTTAAGTTAAATGGGGAATGGGAGTTTTATTTTGGAAAGCTTCTTTTTCCTAAAGATTTTATAAATCAGCAGCCTGGGGGGAAAACCCTTCAAAAGGTTCCTTCAAAATGGAACTTGTATAAAATAGGAGAGAAAAATTTGCCTGCATATGGGACTGCTACATATCGTCTCAAAATACTGCTTCCTGCCAAAAGCAACAGCTATGGGATAAAAATAACATGTATCTCTGCATCCTCCAGAATTTTTGTTGATGGCCAACAGGTCTTGACCTGTGGTAATCCAGGAGACTCTGCTGAAACAACTGAACATAAATATCACGCAGATACAGCCTACTTTCATACAGATAAACAGGAGGTTGAAATACTCGTTCAGGTAGCCAATTATATTTACGCTAATAGTGGAATTTATTATGAAATACATTTCGGCAGCCAGCAATCTATTAGTGCATTACGTATGTATCATTTCTTTATCGATGCAGCGTTGATTTCTGGTATGTTTCTTATATCCCTCTACTTTTTTGGTTTGAGCCTTCAAAGAAAAAATAATCTAGAAGTGCTGCATTTTGCCACCTATTGCTTATTTTCAGCTATTCATGACAGCACATGCTCAGAAGCGATCTTAAACTATGCTATTCCAAGCTTAACCTACAATGCTTCAGCAAAAATATTAGTCCTTTCGTTGATATTAAGCTTACACTCCTTATTTAAATATGTTTATTATGCTTTTAAAGTAAATTATTCTCGAAAAGCAATTTTCTTCATTCATGGACTTGTAATATTTTTCATCTTATTAACCTGTTTTACGAATTTTTACTTATTGCAATATACTTCTATTCTCTTTAGTCTAGGTAACATTTATGTTATTTCCCTGATCATATATATTATTTTGAAACACGTTCATATAGATATTGAAGGCAAATATTATCTTTATACCGCTATTATCAGTTCCGTGATCCATTTTATAACAAGCTTCTTTAATATTGTATGGGCACTTGAGTCTAATACCTTTATTCCAACATTTCAACCCATTCTTGTGTTATCTTTGGCACTGTATATGTCTCAGAAATATGAAAATTCCTATAAAACCATCGCAAAGCTTAGCGGAAGATTATCTGCTGTAGACAAGCTGAAAGATGACTTTCTGGCTAAAACATCTCATGAGCTGAAGACACCGTTAAACGGTATTATAAACATTTCTCAGTCTCTTTTGGAAGGGGCTGGAGGTAATTTGAATGCAGCACAGGCCGAAGACATTCTATTGGTTACAAACATAGGAAAACGTCTTTCTACATTA
>JAUQXG010000117.1 GCA_030834765.1 Lutispora sp. | reverse complement strand
TAAATCATCATCTTTGAAGGTGGCGATTAATAACTCAAAGAACTGTCTTTCTGGTATTGAAAAAAAATATTTCTTTGCATGATAAGGATAAAATTCCTTTTTTGATGAAAATTCTTTTTCAACTGAAATTTCTCTATGCTGTGATTTATTATCAGCACTTGGAGTGCTAGTTTCAATATTTTCAACATTTTTTATTAAATAATATCTTTTTATTTTTCTAATTAAAAACATAATGATGAACAAAATAAATAAGTATATACAAACAGTAAGAATTCCTAGAAAAATAAACTTTGGCTCTTGTAATGCAGCCGTAGGGTTATCTTCTATCAGTTTATACACATATATTTTTTCTTGTGGAGAGAAAAGTAAATTCTCTAGAGTTCCTGATATACCATTTGATATTGGCTTTATAATCAATCCAAAAGCTGTGCTGAAAATATATAATAAGCTAAAAATAAAAATAATTTTAATAAAAGAACTTTTCAATAACAATAATCTCCTTTTTAGTTTTAACCATAAGTAAAGGATCTTTACACATTTCGACAATAATCTACATAAATATCTCAGGATATACAACATTTTCCCCATATAGGTTAAAAAAATATATCCCTTGCGGAATAATTTTTATAACCTATTTAATTTGCTTTCTTTTTTTCTGTATTTTCCGAGGTAGCAGAGCTTTCCTTAGACGAATCAGATAATTTTGATTTAGTGTGTAAATAATTTGCATAGTTTTTTAACTCCTGACGTTCTCGCTCTGAAAGCTCACTTGAGATTTTTTCGATTTCGGTTGGCTCTTTAACTTTCACCGTTCCCTTTTTTATCAATTCTTCAGCAGGGAGTCGTATATCAGTAATACCAAGAAGGTAATCGACTGAAACATTAAAGAATTTTGATAAAGCTATCAAAGTTTCTTTATCAGGAAATCTTTCATTAGTTTCATATTTACCAATAGTTGCTCTATGCATGCTTATTATAGTAGCAAGATCTTCCTGCCTCAAATTAGATTCACTTCTTAATTGTTTCAAACGTTCTGCAAAGTCCATCTTACCACCTCATATCAATTCTACTTCATAGAATGAATTAATGAAAATGTTGTGGCAAAGTGCCAAAATATTATTGACATTCGCCGATATGACGAATATAATTAAATTAGTTAGTTCGTCAAAATGGCGATTGAGAGGTGAAATAATGAGGATTAAATTAATAAATTTTAGGAAAACAAAAAAATTAACTCAAGCTCAAGCTGCTAAATTCATAGGGATTTCAAGGCAACATTATGCGAGAATCGAAAGTGGAGAACGTACACCTTCTCTAGCAAAATCTATTGAGATAAAGAAGTTTTTCGACTATTTTAGTGATGATATTTTTGATAATACTTTAGGTCATTAGCAAGTGCAAATATAGAAAGAAAAACAATGAGAAAGGGCGGAATCAAAATGAAATATGCCATGAAATATAAACCTCCTGATAGAAAAGATTTAGCACAAGATAAAATAGCATTCATAGGACAATTAGGTCTGGGAAGCAAGCTCACATATAAAGATAAAGTAATGATGCTGATATTGTCACAAAAGGAGGATAAACCATGAAAATAATATTAGAAAATGAAATGGAAGTAAAGCTATGGGACATCATGATGGCAGCTCATTACAAGTGGGAGAAGCATCACGGTGAATCATTAAGAGATCAAATGGAATGGTACTTTTTTGATTTATACAAGGAAGAGGCAGATCAGATTATACAGAAGGCTGTGAATGAAAGCCTAGATTATAATTATGGCAAAGAAGGTTTCAACGT
>JAUQXG010000007.1 GCA_030834765.1 Lutispora sp. | reverse complement strand
TTGCATCAACAACTTCCAAAACGCTTGCTAAGGAAGTTTCTTCTCCTACTTTTAAATATACTCCATCCTCTTTATATATAATATCAATATTTTCATCAGCCTTGGTTATCTCAGATCTTTTTATATTCTCATCGTCTAAGTTATCCAAAATAGACTCAATCTTATTGAATAAATCATCTGCAAGACTTACTTCAACTTTATAATAGGAGCCAAAAAGTGACTTTTTATTCTCTAACACTTCAATCTTTAATTTATCTTTTTTAACACCAAATTTTTCTTCTGCTTCCTTAATGATGCTTTCATAATTTTTACCTTCTATTATAATATAATCCTGCATAAATACACCCGCCTTATAACATATTGTTAATACTCTTTCTTGAGTTTACCTTTTAACCTTATAATGGCTTTTGTATGAAGTTGAGATACTCGAGATTCAGATATTCCCATAATCTTACCAATTTCTTTATATGTTAGTCCCTCATAATAGTACAAGGATATTATCTTTTTTTCTTTTTCAGGGAGATTATTTATTTCTGCTGATAATACTTCAACTAGTTCAGATTCTTCAATATTAGCATCTAAACTACCTCCTATTCCAGGTTCATCCATTATCATATCTCTCTTTTGATCCAAAAAGTCATCCAAAGAAATGATTGAATAAGTTGTTATACTTTGAATTTTCTTAAAAAATTCATCTACACTTATTCCTAAATGCTGCGCCACTTCGTTATCCGTTACAGAGCGCCCAAACTTATTTTCAAGATCAAAATATACTTTCTCAAGCTCTTTCGCTTTTTGTCTAACAGACCTAGGCAGCCAATCAATTTCTCTAAGGTGATCAATAATTGCACCTCTAACTCTGAGTTGAGCATAAGTGTCAAATTTAACACCTCTATTTAAATCATATTTATCAATTGCATCTATTAATCCAAAAACACCATAACTAACCAAGTCGTCATATTCCACATTATTGCCGTAACTTGAAAACAACCTACCTGCTACATATTTTACCAGGTATAAATAATGTATGATTAATTCCTCTCTTAAGTTTAAATCCTTGGTTTTTGCATAGCTTTCCCACAAGTTGTTAATTTCCATTTTTATACCTCCATGAAGAATTAACTATTCGCTAGCCTTATATTTATGTAATTCGGCAGGGCTTGTCTCCACAAAATCTTCCTCTTCATTGTATTTTATAAACTCATCGTCACTGATTGGAGGTATTGTATAATCTATAGTTTTTGTATTTGGAAGTACATTATCGCTAGTAATTTGACTAAGTCTAACTTCTTTATATATAAATGCAATAAAATAGCCAATTATTGAAAATAATATTGTCACAACAATGCTTCTTATCATTATAATAACAAATGGTACTTTAAAAATAATTCCTAATAATAAATTTCCTATTACCCCGCAAACAACAAGATAAAAAGGCGAATCTTCAAATATATTTGTGTTCATCTACAATTACCCCATCCTATATCTGCTTTATCCCACAACCTATTGTTTTGATTAACAAAATACCACTTTCTGAATAAAGTTCAATAGTCCTTCCATAATTTCCACCAGTATCTTCAGATAGAATCGGTATTGAATTAGCCTTTAATATTTCTTTTGTTGCAATGACATTTCTTGCACCTATTCTCATGATATCGCTTGTATCGCTGAAGTTGAACATTTGAGCTCCTCCTGCGATTTTACTAACAATTTTATTCTTATGGGCTCCCATTTTGATCATGTCTTGTATTAACTTTACGATTGCAGTATCAGCAAATTTTGCTGCATTGCTATTATTTTTTATTTGCATACTGCTTGGAAGCATGATATGCGCTAGCCCTGATATTTTGGTTGAAGTATCAAACAGACATATTCCTACACAAGAACCCAATCCCAAAGTAGTTAATATCCCTGGATGATATGTACAATTCATATCAGCCATTCCTACTTTAATCAATTCACCCATATTACAAAACCCCTAAACTTTTAAGCAGTATTTCAAAAGATTCTTCATCCGGTATTAAGAAAAAATTTCCTTTAACATGATTTGAGCCTTCTATAAAGTCTGTTTCAATTAATAATACCTTGTCTCCAACTTGACCAAATAAAATAACTGGTACACTTAAAATTGCTCCAGCCATATCAAGAGTGAGAGATGGTACGGAAATTACCATATTAAGTCCCGTCAAGGATGATAAGGAACCCAAATATGAGCTAGCTAATATATTGCCTATTTCCTGCAAAGCAGAAATTTGCATTGCATTTAGTTGTTCGCCTATCACACCAAAATCTAATCCACCAATTAACATATCAATTAAGAATTTACAAGAATTTATATCTATAAGGAACATAATACTACCAGTGATATCTCCACTTACTTTAAAATATATTCCTGCCACAAATGCCTCTGGTCCTCCCACTAAGTCAGCTACGTCTCTAAATTCCAAAATATTGACTTTCGGAACATCCATATCTACCCGTTTTGATATCATCTTAGATAAAGCTGTTGCTGCATTTCCAGCCCCTATATTTCCAATTTCTTTTAAAACATCAATTTGTGTACTATTTAAATTATCAATTGTTAAAGACATTATTTCACTTCCTTCTTATACAATAACTGTACTCAGAATTCTGGATATGTTCAGTAGAATAATAATTCGTTCATTTACTTTTCCTATACTACTAATGTTACTTTGGTCAATGTTTCCAACAAGCTCAGGGGTATCTTCAATAAATTCCTTAGGAATTTCAATAACCTCAGATGCTGAGTCTACAATTAAACCAACTGTAATATCTTCAATAGAAACTATAATAATCCTTGTATTATCAGTCTCTACTGATTTAGGTAAATTGAATTTTTTTCTTAAATCTATTATAGGCACAACCTCGCCTCTAAGATTAATAACACCTTCTACATAGTGAGCTGCTTTAGGTACTCGTGCAACTCTTGTCATTTTTTCGATTGTCTTTACTTTTAATATATCAACGCCATATTCTTCATCTTCCAATTTAAAAATAACGAATTGTTGTATATTATTACTTAGGTCCATTATCTAGCCTCCTTATCCTATATTAATGAGTTGGAATCAATAATTAATGCCACTTGTCCATCACCAAGTATTGTTGCTCCCGCTATTATCTTCGTACTCCCAGATAAATACTTTCCTAAAGATTTTATTACTATTTCCTGCTGTCCTATCAATGAATCAACTATAAAGCCAGCATTTTTATCGCCTTTTTTTACTACCACAGTTGTTAATTCATCGTCTATTTGATTCTCGCTTTTGCTCACTTCTAAAATCCTATCAAGTCTAATTATGGGCAATACATTATTTCTATAAAGCACCACTTCTTGCCCTTGAACATTTCTAATCGTATTTGCACTTATGGGGGTTATTTCCTTAATCGCGTTGAGTGGAATTGCAAACTTTTCTTCCCCTACTTTAACCAATAAAGCTTGTATGATAGCCAACGTTAATGGAAGCCTGATTATAAATTTACTACCCTTATTCTTTGCCGTTTCAACTTCAACATTTCCACCTAAAGATTCAATTTTAGTCTTTACCACATCTAGCCCAACACCTCGACCAGATATATCAGAAACCATTTCTGCAGTGCTGAATCCAGGCCTAAATATTAATTCAATGGAATTTTTATCGTCTAAATCAGACCAATCTTGTTTTGAAATAATACCTTTCTCTAAAGCTTTTTTCTTAATCTTATCAACGTTTAGTCCTCTTCCATCATCTTCCACTTCAATGACTACACTATTTCCATCTTGATAAGCTCTTAAATATAAATTCCCTGTTGAGTTTTTATTATTTTGAATTCTCTCATCAGTTTCTTCAATGCCATGATCAATGGAATTCCTAATTAAATGTATTAACGGGTCACCAATTTCATCAATAACCGTTCTATCTAGTTCGGTTTCTTCTCCAGACATATTTAGAATAATTTCTTTACCAAGATCTTTAGATAAATCTCTTACCATCCTAGGAAACCTATTAAATACTTTTTCTATTGGCACCATTCTGACTTTCATAACTGCATCATGCAAACTAGTTGTAATTCTTTCAAGATATTCCACTGCTTCGTTCATATCTTGATTGCCAGAATCTGCTCCTATACCCTCTAGTCTTGTTTTTATTATAATAAGTTCACTAACCAAGTTCATTAGATTATCAAGTCTATCAATGTCAACTCTAACAGTCTTTCCAATTTTAGCTTTCTTATTTTGGGTATCATCTGACAAATCCTTATCATCATTTTCTATTTTCATTGTTTGAATAATTTTATCTTCTAATTTTTCGTTTATTTCGTTTTCATCATTCTGCTCTCCATTATTATCTATGTTTACTACATTCACTTCAACCTTTTCTACTTCAGAGATATCTTCTAATGCTTTTTTTATTATTTCAATCTGCTCGCTTGTAATTACTGCTAATTCAAAGCTGTTTTCAAACTTCTCATCCTCAATATCTTCTACCTTAGGTGATGATTTAAAAATCTCAGAATAACTTTCTAATGTTTTAAATATTATAAATGCCCTTGCAGATTTTAACATGCAGCCTTTTGCTAAAAAAATTTTTATAGATAAGACTACTAAACCCTGTTGATTTGCCTTCACGATTATATTTCTATCATATTCATTAAAATTTAAATTTGAGGGCTCTTCTTTGACTATATCAATGGTTTTTAATTCATTCTGGGGTTTGCCATTTAATATTGCCTTCAACTTATTTTTCGTGTCATCTATATTCGTATCAAGCTCAGAACCTAGATTTGAAATGTTGTTGATTGAGTTTTCTAAATAATCAAGACATTCAAATAATACATCAACAATATTCGAAGTTACAATTACTTTCCCATTCCTAATTAAATCAAGGATATTTTCCATTTCATGAGTCAGGCCGGTAATCTTCGTATATCCCATTGTTCCAGCCATACCTTTTAGAGTATGGGCTACTCTGAATATCTCATTTAAAAGGTTAATATCATTAGGATTAGATTCTAACCCCAAAAGGCATTGGTTTAAACTTTGCAAATGTTCTTGAGATTCTTCTATGAAAATCTCTAAATATTGATTCATATCCATATGCTAAACCCCCATATATTTTATTATTTCTGATGCTATTCTGTTTAGTGGCACTATACTATCTACAATTCCAGCATTCACTACTGTCTTTGGCATGCCATATACCACACAGGATTCTTCATCCTGTGCGATTGTTTTACCGCCTGTCATTTTAATTTTTTTCATTCCCTCACTACCATCACTGCCCATTCCAGTCATCATTACTGCAATTAAATTTTTATTTTCGATTTTTGATACAGATTCCATCATTACATTAACCGAGGGTCTATGCCCTGAAACAGGAGCACCACTATTTAAAGAAATTACATGGTCATCTAAGCCTGTCCTATTGATTACCATATGGTAATCTCCAGGAGCTATGTAAGCAGTACCTAATTCAAGTATATCACCATTCTCTGCCTCTTTGACAGTTATTTTAGAAAGATTGTTCAATCTAGCTGCTAAAGATTTAGTAAATCCTGGTGGCATATGTTGTACGATTAAAAATGCAGCAGGAACATCCTCTGGTATATATGGAATTACATCTTGTAAAGCTTTTGGTCCGCCTGTTGAGGTTCCAATTGCTACAATATATTTTGCTCTTTTTCCATCTATCAAATTATTAAAAGTTTTTTCGACATGATTAGGTTTATATATTAATTTTTTTACTTCCGATGAATTGTTACTTTTCTTTGTTAAATAAGCAACTTGAATAACTGTATTAATTATCTGTTCTCTAATATCTTCAATTTTAATATTAAGAATTGTTCCGCTAGGTTTTGTGATAAAATCAACTGCACCTAATTCTAGTGCTTTAATGGTTTCATCAGCACCTTTTCTAGTAGTGCTGGAAAACATAATGACTTTTGCTGTAGGTACTACCTTAATTATTTCAGGTAATGCCTCTAATCCATTCATTATAGGCATTTCTATATCTAATGTCACTACATCAGGTTTTAATTTTATTGCTTTACTTATTGCTTCGATTCCATTACGCGCAGTATCCAATACTTCAATTTTATCATTTGAATTTAATATATCAGAAATAATTTTTCTCATAAAGGCAGAATCATCAACCACTAATACTTTAATTTTTTTATTATCTATATCAATCATTTAAACCAGTCCCTTTTTAATCAATTTTCGCTGCTCTTCAAATATGAATTTCATTAATGTGTTTCTGTCAAATTCCGTAATATTTATAAATTTTATTCCATATTCAAAATT
>JAUQXG010000116.1 GCA_030834765.1 Lutispora sp. | reverse complement strand
AGATGACCACAAGAAAAGGTATAACAATACTTCTAGGCAATGATAATAATATTGAATATAAAGTTTCCTTTGCGAAGACAATGTATGAGGATGCCTCTCAAAAATATGTAAAAGGTACAATTGATATAACCCATTACGGGAATCCAGTTTTTAAACCCGAATAATGCAGGAGGGTATGATATATGAAAAATAATTATAAAGTACAATTTTCAATTGGTTTTGTTTGTGTGGTATTAGGATTAATGATGGCCGTACAATTTAAAACTGTAAATTCTAACGTTGGAACAGTGAATGAGTATAGAGCACGAGAACTAGCAGTACAACTTAGAAAGGTAAGAGAGGAAAGAGATAACCTTTTAAAGCTGAAAGAAGAGAATGAAAAGAAGTTAAGGAATTATGAAAATATTGAGTCTCAAGGAAGTACTGCTGCAAAACTGATTAGAGACGAGTTGGATAAAGCTAGAATTATTGCAGGACTTGTTGATGTAGAAGGACCAGGAATAACGGTTTCAGTTGATGATTTAAAGTTTAGCGAGAAGTATAGCTATAATTTAATCGACTATACAATGATTTTAGAAATAGTAAATGAACTAAATGCTGCAGGGGCAGAAGCAATATCTATAAATAATCAGAGGATAATTGCTACAACAGAGATAAGGCAAGCAGGCACCCATATAAATATTAATACAAAAGCTTTTGCGCCTCCGTTTACATTTATGGTAATTGGTAATCCAAATACACTAGAAGCTGCTCTTAGATTAAGAGGGGGCATTGTTGATAAGTTAGAAACGAATGGTATACATTTTTCTATCACTCAGAGTCAGAGTATAAAAATAGTTAAATATGACGGAGTAATAGAGAAAAAGTATTCTAAGGTGGTTGAAGAAGATGGGACTGAATAATATGAAAAAAGCTTCTTTTAACATCTATTTATTGATTTCAGCCTTACTATTTGGATTTGCAATTACAATTGTTTTCAAAGCAAATCTTAGTTTTGAAGGAATCGTAACCATTCAAAAGCTAGTAGAAATGGAAAAAGAAATAAAGAATAGTACCATTGAAAATAATAATCTGGTTAAATCAAATCTTGAAGTCTTAGAAAGAGTAAAAGAATATGAAAATGGTAGGGAGAACACAGGAAGCGTTCTTAACCCAATGAAAAAAGAACTAAAAGGTATGCAGATGATCGCCGGATTAAAGCCGACAAGTGGACCTGGTATTATTATTGTTCTAAATGATAGCGATCAGGAAGCAGGAGTAAACGATAATTTAGATTGGTTCCTCATTCATGATATTGACGTTTTAGAGGTGGTAAATGAGCTTAGAGCATCAGGTGCTGAAGAAATCTCTATAAATGATGAGAGAGTCATGCCAAACACAAGTATAAGGTGTGGAGGACCTACCATATTAATTGATGGTAAAAGGCATGCAACTCCATACGTAATAAAGGCGATAGGTGACCCTAAGGCATTAGAAGCTTCTGTACTAGCGCCAGATAGCTATATTGATCTTCTTGAGTATAATGGTATCAGAGTTTCAGTGCAAAAAGTTGAAAAGTTAGTAATTAATCCATATATAGGCCCTGATAAGCAAAAATACCTTAAAATGGTTGAGGATGGTGAGACAAAATGATTGTATCTTTAGGTGGATTGATTTTAGGTATTGTATTAGGTTTTTTATTACCTGTAAAATTACCAGTGGAATTTTCTCAATATATGAGTGTTGCAGTATTAGCAGCACTGGATTCAGTATTTGGAGGGATAAGAACAAATATTGAAAAAACATTCGATATTAACATTTTTATTTCAGGCTTTTTTGGTAATGCAATTTTGGCAGCATTACTCACCTATTTAGGAGATAAGCTAGGAGTACCAATGTATTATGCAGCAATTTTCGCATTCGGCGTTAGGTTGTTCCAAAATTTTGCGATTATCCGCAGGTATATTATCTCAAGTTTGAAAAAAAATGACTAACAAAAGTTTATAAAAAATAAAGGAAATTTGCTAAATATGTTGAATCATTAATGTGAATATAGTAATAAATGTATATAACAACTATTCGATATAAGGAAGAATGGATGGGGGAGGTTGTAACGTGCTAGAGTTTGATGTAGATATGGACTCAATTGCTCAAATAAAAGTTGTGGGCTGTGGCGGGGCAGGAAACAATGCTGTTAATAGAATGATAGCTGCTGGATTGAAAGGTGTAGAATTTTTTTCTATAAATACGGATAAGCAGGCATTATTTCAGTCTATGGCACAAAATAAAATTCAAATAGGCGAAAAATTAACAAAAGGATTAGGAGCAGGTGCAAACCCAGAAGTTGGGAAAAAAGCTGCTGAAGAAAGCTATGATGATATAAAATCAATACTTGCTGGCGCTGATATGGTGTTTGTAACAGCCGGTATGGGGGGCGGAACCGGTACGGGAGCTGCTCCAGTTGTAGCTCAAATCGCAAAAGAGTTAGGTATTTTAACAGTAGGCGTAGTAACAAAGCCTTTTACATTTGAAGGTAAAGTAAGAAAAATGCAAGCTGAAAAAGGAATTATTGATCTAGAAGATAAAGTAGATACTCTGATTATTATTCCAAACGATAGATTACTTCAGACGGTGGACAAAAAAACTTCTATCATTGAAGCTTTTAGAGTAGCCGATGATGTTTTAAGGCAAGGTGTTCAAGGCATATCAGACTTGATAGCTGTTCCTGGATTAGTCAATCTGGATTTTGCTGATGTGAAAACTATCATGGTAAATAAAGGGTTAGCGCATATGGGGATTGGCAAAGCAGTGGGAGAAAATAGAAGCTCCGAGGCGGTTAGACAGGCTATACATAGTCCACTTCTAGAAACATCTATAGAAGGAGCAAAAAGCGTACTTTTAAATATAACTGGTGGATTATCATTAGGGATATTTGAAGTAAATGAAATTGCTGAACTTGTATGCGGATCAGCAGACCCTGATGCAAATATTATTTTTGGATCAGCTATTGATGAAGAAATGCAGGATGAAATAAGGATTACAGTGATTGCAACAGATTTTGATCAAAGAAAACCATATGAAAGCAGAATAGAAAAAGTAGAGAAGACACCACCAAATAAGAATGAACCAGCTGCTGATAAAAAGATTGATTCTCAAAAGGGCAATTATGCGAAAGAGGATCTTGATATACCAACTTTTTTAAGAGACAAGTTCAAATAGAATATTTAAAAGTCGGACAAAGTCCGACTTTTATTTTTTTATTTTCGACTTCTAATTATTACATATTATTCATATCTATAAATATATAATTATCAGTAGCGAGTTGATTGTCCCAAAAACTACTGTGGAATATAAAGGAAAAGAATATGGAGACTTATGTTTATGCAGATGTGATAATTATAGAAAATTTAATAATGAATTATATTATTCTATGGAGCACTGCAATGCTTCTAAGGCGAGACTATTCAAATGTTAAGCTAATAATAGCCTCACTTCTAGGTGCTTTTTATGCTGTGTTTTCATACTTGTATCAGTATAGATATTTATATACAATAAACCTCAAAATTCTTTTCTCGTTTCTAGTAGTGATTATAGCCTTCACCCCTTATAAATTTAAAGATTTTATTAGGACTACTGCTGTTTTCTATTTGCTTTCTTTTGTATTTGGGGGTGCGGCCTTTGGATTATTTTATTTTGTAAATGGATTCAAATCCCTAGAGCATGGAATATTCTATATGAATAACTTTCCGGTGAAGATTTTAGTAATATCAAGTATGCTAGCATATATATTTGTTAAGTATGGATGGGACTTAATACAATATAGGATAAAACGAGAAAAGATCATAACAAAACTACATGTTAGCGTAAATGGATTGACTATTGGAATTATAGCTTTAATTGATACAGGAAATTCGTTGAGTGAGCCTGTTACCAATACACCGGTTATTATCGCAGAATATTTATCTGTAAAGGAACTTTTGCCCGATGAATTAAGACATATTTTTGATAATAAAGATGAGAATAACTTTAATATGATTGCGAATGTGGTTTCTCAATCTGATTGGGTATCAAGATTTAGAATCGTACCATTTAAATCTTTGGGAAAGGAGAACGGTATGTTAATCGGGTTTAAGCCTGATAAAGTTTCCTTAGATATAAATTCCGAACATAAAAATATTAAGAATATAATAATTGGGATATACAATAACGAGCTATCTAAAGATGGAGAATATTTTGCACTGATACATCCGGATATATTAAATAAATGATTGGAGTTGAAAAGCATGAATAGACCTATAAGTAAATATAAATTGATTATAAAAATAATGATTATAAAGATTCTTCAACGATTTAACCTGCACAAAGATTCTTGGGTGCATTATATTGGTGGAAGTGAAGCGCTACCGCCACCGCTTGAAAATGATGAAGAAATATTTTTGTTAACTAGGCTCAAGAATGAAGAATCAGTAGTAAGGACTATTTTGATTGAAAGAAATTTAAGATTAGTAGTATATATAGCAAGGAAGTTTGAGAATACTGGAGTAGGTGTAGAAGATTTAATTTCCATCGGCACGATTGGACTGATAAAGGCCGTGAATACTTTTGATCCTGAAAAAAAGATAAAACTGGCTACATATGCTTCTAGATGCATAGAAAATGAAATACTTATGTATTTAAGAAGAAATAGCAAGGTTAAAACAGAAATATCTTTTGATGAACCTTTAAATATTGATTGGGATGGGAATGAATTACTTTTATCTGATATTCTAGGAACAGAAAACGATTTAATATATAGATATTTAGAGGACGAAATAGATAAAGATTTATTAAAGATCGCATTAAGAAAGCTTTCGGAGAGAGAAAAGAAGATCATGGAGCTTCGATTTGGACTCAATGATGGAGTTGAAAAAACCCAAAAGGAAGTAGCTGATATGCTTGGCATATCTCAGTCTTACATATCAAGGTTAGAAAAAAGAATTATCAAAAGGCTAAAAAAAGAAATCAATAGAATGGTTTAACATCATATAAAAAGGAATTAAATGAATCTCAGTATGAGGTTCATTTAATTCCTTTTTATATGAATAAAAAAGTGGCTTATGGTAATAATTAAGATGTCAACATTATAAAAAGGGTGTGCTTAAATATGATCAACAAAGTAGAAATTTGTGGTGTAAATACATCAAAGCTTCCGGTGCTATCAAATGATAAAATGGTTGCACTTATGAAACAAATGCGTAGCGGAGATATGAGTTCAAGAGAAGAATTTATTAAAGGAAATCTAAGACTTGTGCTTAGTGTGATACAAAGATTCAACAACAGAGGAGAGTATGTTGATGATTTATTCCAGGTTGGCTGTATTGGATTAATCAAGGCAATAGATAACTTTGATTTAAGTCAAAATGTAAGATTTTCTACTTATGCTGTTCCAATGATAATAGGAGAAATCAGAAGGTATTTAAGAGATAATAACTCCATTAGAGTAAGCAGATCGCTTAGAGATATAGCATACCGAGCTTTACAGGTGAGAGACCAGCTTATAAACAAGTTCTCAAAGGAACCAACGGTAACAGAGATTGCAAAAGAATTAGAATTGCCAGTTGAAGAGGTTGTCTTTGCCTTAGATGCCATCCAAGATCCGGTTTCCTTATTTGAGCCTATATACCATGATAGCGGAGATGCAATATATGTAATGGATCAAGTGTCAGATGAGAAGAATATAGACGATAATTGGCTTGAAAGTATCGCTTTAAAAGAGGCTATTCGCAGATTAAATGATAGAGAAAAACTTATATTGAATTTAAGATTCTTTGAAGGAAGAACACAGATGGAAGTTGCAGAAGAGATAGGAATATCACAAGCTCAGGTTTCAAGATTGGAAAAGACTGCACTTAGCCATATGAGAAAATATGTATAAATGCTTTTGAATGATTCATTCAAAAGCTCTTTTTTTTTATTATGATTTTATGGTCTATTTTTCGAACATGCTATATATACTCTATAGAGAACGAATTATAATAACACGTTACCATTTTTATCAATATAGAGAGGTGAGAATATTTGATAGTGAAAGCATCTGATATAAAATCAAAAGAAATTATTAATTTAAGTGACGGCAAAAGATTAGGATTAGTGAATGATTTAGAAATCAATATGGAAACAGGAAATGTAGAGGCAATCGTGCTTCCCGGCACAGGGAAGATTTTTGGTATTTTTAATAAAGATAGTGATATTGTTGTAAATTGGGAGTGCATAAAGAAAGTTGGAATTGATGTAATATTAGTAGATATTTCATTATGTTTGGAAAAATGATAGAAATGAAGTATGGTTAAGGTATATGGAGATAAACTTCTATATACCTTTTATTATGCTGATTATAGTCCGTGATTATCTACATGGTGTGTAATATAATTTATAAAGACACAATATATAGTTTGAATTTGGGAATGATTTTTATTTTAATAAGGGGTGATTTGCTTTTGAAATGTCCTTTTTGTGGTTTTGTTGAAAGCAAGGTAGTGGATTCTAGACCAACTGAAGAGCAGTCGGCTATTCGAAGAAGAAGAGAATGTGAAAAATGTGGGAAACGATTTACTACATATGAAAAAATAGAAGAAATGCCATTGATCATTGTAAAAAAAGATGGAAGCAGGCAGATGTATCAAAGAAACAAAATACTAGGCGGACTGTTAAGAGCATGTGAGAAAAGACCAGTTTCTATTAAAAGCCTTGAGGATTTGGTAGATAACATAGAAAAGGAACTGTATAATACAATGGAAAAAGAAATAAGCAGCAAGCTAATAGGCGAAATGATTATGAAGAATCTAAAAAATATTGATGATGTTGCTTATGTAAGGTTTGCTTCTGTATATAGACAGTTTAAGGATTTAAATTCATTTTTAGAAGAGTTGAACAAATTAATCAGCGAGAGGTAGGAGAAGCAAAGAGATGTTTACACAAATCAAGAAACGAGACGGAAGAATTGCCCCCTTTACAAAGGAAAAGGTAACTAGAGCTATTTTTAAAGCTGCAAATGCAGTGGGAGGAGAAGATTATGAAACTGCGGAGTATTTAACTGAACGGGTTGTTTCATATTTATATAAGAATAGCACAAGTGAAATTCCAGATATTGAGACAGTTCAGGATGCTGTTGAGAAAGTCCTTATAGAAACAGGCCATGCTAAAACTGCAAAGGCATACATATTGCATAGATCAAAGAGGACTAGACTTAGAGAAGCGAAAAGCGAGCTTATGGATGTTGTTAGGGATATACTTGTAGAAACAAGCAGAGACAATGCAAATGTTGGCAATTCACCATCAGCAAAGATGCTGCAAATTGCCTCTGCAGCGAGCAAACAGTACTATCTAAATAATGTAATACCTGAAAATATGAGTAAAGCTCATGCAAGAGGAGATATTCATATTCACGACCTTGACTATTATGGCAAGACATTAAATTGTCTGCAAATAGATTTGGAAACTCTTTTGCTTAGCGGTTTTAATACTGGTTATGGATTTATTAGATCACCTAAAAGAGTATCATCAGCTGCTGCGCAGGCTGCAATTATTTTACAAAGCAATCAGAATGAGATGTTTGGAGGACAAAGTTTTCCACATTTTGATAAAAGCATAGGTGAAGTAATAAGAAAAAGGATGGATCAAACAACAAAAGAAGAAGTATTTCAAGCAATGGAAGGTCTTGTGTATAATTTAAATACCATGCATTCAAGAGCAGGTGCACAGGTTCCTTTTAGCAGTATAAACATAGGTACTGATACGACTGCTGAAGGAAGAATGGTAATAGAAGCAATGTTAAAGGCTTTTGAAAAAGGATTAGGCAAGGGAGAAAGTCCCATATTCCCTAATTTAGTATTTAGACTTAAAGAGGGAATTAACTTTAATCCAGGCGACCCTAACTATGACTTGTTCTTGTATGCAATGAATGTTGCATCACGACGTATGAATCCTACATTTAGCTTTATGGATGCTAGCTTCAATAAGGACTATGGAGATGAAGTATCATATATGGGCTGCCGTTCAAGAGTAATGGCAAATAGACATGGAGAAGAAAAATCTGCAGGGAGAGGCAATTTTGCACCTGTTACCATTAATCTTCCTAGAATCGCATTAAAGACAAAAGATACAGGAATGTTTATGAAAGAACTTGATAGCATTCTTGAATTATGTGCAAATCAGTTGATGCATCGCTTTGATTTGATATCAAAGCTTAAGGTAAAAGATTTACCATTTCTGATGGGACAGAAGCTTTATATGGGTTCTGAAAAATTATCGAAAACCGATGAAATTCGAGAAGCTATAAAAAATGCAACTCTTGCAATTGGATTTATTGGACTTACAGAAGCACTGATTGTACTGACTGGAAAACATCACGGTGAAAGCCAAGAATCTTGGGACTTAGGTTATAAGATCGTTGATAGAATGCGTAAGGCTACTGATGAATTCTCGGAAAGATATGATTT
>JAUQXG010000115.1 GCA_030834765.1 Lutispora sp. | reverse complement strand
CGGCATGTATTCTCAGTACTATCCCAGAAAGAAGTTTATAAAAGCGACGGTTCATAAATTTATTAAAATGTTATCTGATAATAAGCGTTTTGAAATCCTTGAACTTCTAAGCAAAAAATCTTATTATGTAAACGAGCTTGCAGCTGAATTGGAGCTTACTGCACCTACTGTCTGCTATCATTTGAACTATATGTTGGAATTAAATCTTGTATCCTTAGAAAGAGAGAATGGCAAAACTTATTACACCTTAAAAAAAGAAAAGGTTAAAGAGCTTTTCAATAATGCTTCATTGATTTTATTAAACGAGAAAGAATAGTAGGGAGAAAATTATGCAAATTCAACTCTCAGCGCGACATTATAAAAACAGTATGTCCTATATTATGATCTATGCAATCATAGGAATGATGTCAGGCCTAATCTTTGATGTGATGCTAACATATCTTTTATCCGTTTCCCCTGACACCGCTAATAGCATAGCTTCTTATATGGGACTTTCCACCTTTGCTGCCTCCTCTATCGCCATACTTGCGCCTAAAACTGGATTTAAAAGAATCATGCTATTAGCAATCATTGTCACAGCCTTCTCTCTTTTATTGATATCATCAGCCCAAAGTCAATGGCTGATCTCTTTAGGAGTATTCCTTGTGATAACTGGTACTGCATTGTTCGATGTAATGCTATCTCCATTTATCGCAGCACATACAACAGAAAGAAATAGAGCCGACTTTTTTACGAAGGCTTCCTTCTCCAGTGTTCTTGGCATAATACTAGGAACCTCTATCGGCGGTCCATCCCTTGTTTGGCTGTTTTCAAACAAGTTGAATATATCTTATTCTGAAGGAATGACATTGACTAAAAATTTAGGCACTCTTAGTTTTGAACAATACTCTTATTATGTCAGCTCCCATCGCGTTATTTTAATACTTTTTGCAGCAATTTCATTATTAATGATTATACCAACTTTCAGAATAAAAGAGATTGCAGAAGATTATAAAGCTGAGATTTCCTCTGAATCAAACAAAAATGTTTCTTTTCTCATGCTTGTAAACAAGTATATTATCCTATTTATGCTTTATTCGGTATTGAGTAGATTCGCTGCATCTTTGATCATGCCACAGCTCCCCATCTATTTAACCGATATAGGGATCAATAGAGTAAACATATCCATTTTAGGAACATTACAATATTTCGCCATACTGATTTTTATCGTATTTTCTGCTAAAATAGTAAAGAAATTTGGCCAGGTTTACACCATTGCTGCTTTATGCTTATCATCGGTGCCATTTATGATTATACTGGCCAATGGTTATCATTATGGAAGCAATGTTGAACTATTTGTAGGGGCTGCCTTGTTTTTCAGAGCAGGATTAGTCAATGCGGCAACACCCGTTATCAATTCACTGACGATGGAGCTTGTTTCTAAAAACTATAGATCACTTTTTTCTAGCCTCCTCTTTGCAATGCATAGCCTATCACAAATCGCAGCAGGCTTATTTGCTAAGAATTATTTGCTGAACCAGGACTTTGGATATGCCTATGCATACTACTATGCAGCAGGAATATATATCATTGTGAATGGGATTCTTCTCATTTTCTTTACGCGGAAATATAATCACTCCTTAGCGGAAATGACTTAAAGCTATATACTATTCTTATGGCTCCTTTCTGTGTTTTATAAAAAAAGGCATGATAGCTTAATAACCATCACACCAATAGATCCTTATTTTTATTTTAAAATTTTATGTTATGCACCCATCAAACGATTTACTAGCTTGACCGCTTCTACTGCGTTTTTTGAGTAGCCATCGGCTCCCAGCTTTTTGGCAAGCTCAAGTGAAATAGGCCCTCCGCCTACAATTACTTTGATACTGTCACGGAGTCCCTCTTTATCCAAGAGTTCCACAACCTTTTGCATATTGCTGATGGCCGTAGACATCAAGGTAGATAGCGCAACCACTTTTGCACCTTTATTCTTTACTGCATCTATAAAGCTTGCTGCGGGAACATCACGTCCTAGGTCAATCATCTCATATCCTGCTGCCTCCAGCATGATCTTTACCAAATTCTTGCCAATATCATGGGTATCCCCTTCCACAACACCGATTACCACTTTACATTTCTGCTGGGAATCTGACATTTCCAAATGAGGGCGCAAAATATCCATACCGTTGTACATCACATCTGAACAAATCATCAGCTCAGGTATAAAATATTCTTCACTTTCATACAAGTCAGCCGCCTTATTCATACCATCTACCAGACCAAGCAAAAGTCCGTCTATGGCAGGATAACCAGATTTTATATATTCTTCAGCGATGGGAATGACTTTGTCATCTTCCATCTCCACTACACATTCTGACAATGCTTTTAAAAGTTCTTCCTTCTTCGTCATCTCAATCTAACCCTCCCTTCTTTGACCTATCCCATTATTTTCTGCAATCCGCCAGCATCCCTTCTACCCGCTCGGGACATACAGGGTATCCTACCTCCCGGACGGTATCCATCATCATTTGAATATTCTCAAAAGGTGTTTCTACAGGCAGGCTGCATCCGGACATAACCACATATCCTTTAGGTGAATCATAACCATGGAGAATACTCTCCAGTGTCTTGATACGAACATCCCGAGGTGTTCCCAAATACATGATGCCACTGGGATCTACATTACCCATGATCTTGGTACGATGTCCAATAGCAAGCTTGCAATCCTCTAAGCTGGCTACATTATCAATACTTATGCCTCCAATTCCTAAATCGGCAACATCCTTCCATATCTTCTCAGTTTGTCCACAGATATGCATTGTCACTTTGGTTCCATCATAATCTTTGATAAAGTCAACCAATTCCTTCAGATAGGGTAGCGAAAATTCACGAAAGGCCTTAGGGCTAACGACTGTGCTGGAAGACATGGGTTCAGATATGGTAGGACCAAAACCAATATCCAGCGCGGCCTTTGCATATGCTTTACAGGTCTCTAGGGAAATGCTGCAAAGTTTGTGGACTACCTCCGGGTCTTTGTGAATCAACTTCATTGTATCATTCACACCAAGAAGAAAGAATGCATTGGTAAACGGTCCTACAATACCAGCAGAACATTTTATTTCATCCTTAGCAAGCTCCCTCACATATTTCATTGCATCCAAGTGGACTGGCAGCCTTCCATCTCTATAAGGATCGGCTGGGCGCAGCTTATCAATATCCTCTATGCGAGAAATTGCAGGCTTCTCCAAATCAGCTGTACTATCATCGTGGTGTGCAACTGTTGCGCCCATGGCTTCTGCCCAAGTGAACAAATCTGTAAAGATACGAAGGCTGTCATAACCAAACTTGCGATAAGCCGCTACTTGCGCCTCAGCAAGAGCTTTGGGGTTGTGATTAAACTCAGAAATCTTGCAGCCATAGACTCTGGCAACTCCATTTGCTACATTTGGATTGCAGGGCAATCTGTCTACTTCCATTCCATTCGCAATCGCTGCCCCTCTTTCTGCTGGAGTCATGGAGTCTCTTTTCATCATAAATAATCCCCCTTTTAGATATATTTTCATCTGCATTTTCTATAAGATTTATATTAGTTATTTATTGTCCAACGTAGAATTCTAGCTTTTATTATATCGAACAAGTACATTATTCCAACCAATACAATGCCCATAAAGATAAATCCAACCATTACAAGATCAAAGCGCGCAAAGTCAGAGTAGTACTGAACAAAATAGCCCATGCCAGAGGTAGCTCCAAACATTTCTGCCACAGTAAGCATTACAAAGGAAAATTTAAGAGCGATGGCACAGCCAGAAAGTATGGTGGGAGAAGCTGCTGGAAGTATCACTTTGAACAGCCATTCCGCTCCAGTTATTTCCAAGGTTGCTGCATTTTCCAAATATCTTTTGTCAATGGTCATGGCTGCATTGACAGTAGTACCCAGTATGGGCCAAAATGCTCCTAAAAAGATAATAAATATAGATGCACTTCGAAATGAGGGAAATATATGGATTGCAAAAGGTGTCAAAAGAGTCGCAGGAACAGCACTGAACGAATTAATATAAGGTGTAATGTTTTTTCGCAATAGTTTTTTTAAGCCGATCAGTACACCCAGACTTACTCCCAATATTAGGGCCATAAAGTATGCAGGAATGAGCAACCCCAGAGAGCTTACTAAGCCTTTCATCAGTTTGCCACCATGCAAAATAAATCCTGGTAGAATTTTGCTAAGTCCAGGGAATAAAAATGAATCTAGTATATGAAAGACATCCGTTGCAAGCTGATAGGAAACTACTATTCCAATAAATATCAGAATCATACCCAACCTATCTGCTAAATATTTTTTCATATTAACACTCCTTC
>JAUQXG010000114.1 GCA_030834765.1 Lutispora sp. | reverse complement strand
TGTTTTTTGCTTAGGCATATATATTCATCTCCTTTAACCTATTGTTTTGGTGTTAATATCATAGTCATATTTTTTCCTACGAGTCGAGCAGCCTTTTCTATTACACAGTAATCTTTAACTATGTCATAAAATCTGTTCAGTGCATTTTGTCCGAAGGTCACATGATCCACTTCTCTACCTCTGAATCTAATTGTAACTTTAACTTTGTCTCCATCTAATAAAAACTTCTGAGCATTTTTTGCTTTTACATTTAAGTCATTCTCTTCAATTTTAGGAGAAAACCTTATTTCTTTTATGTTAATAATTTTTTGGTTTTTCTTTGCTTCTTTTTCCTTTTTGCTTTGTTCAAATCTGAACTTTCCATAATCCATGAATTTGCATACAGGAGGTTTTGCTTGAGGAGCTATTTTCACTAAATCCAACTGTTTTTCAGTTGCCATTAGAAGAGCTTGTCTAGATGTCATGATTCCCAATTGCTCACCGTTTTCATCTATGACACGAATCTCACGATCTCTTATATCCTCATTAATCTGAGCATCATTTTTACTACTTATATCAATTCACCTCCTAAAATAGAAATAGGGCAGATAGAAAAATCCACCTGCCCTCAAATATAATCATCTGGAACATTAACCTTACAACAAAATCGCAAGGTGAGAAGTGGTCTTCTACTTCATTACTCAATCAGATTATCATTTATTTATATAATTGTCAACTATTTATTCATATTTTTATATAAATTGTACAATTAAACCTTGTATTAAGCCAATAAGAAAACCAAGCACTCCTCCTAAAACCTCTATGTGTTTTAGTTCATTGCTTGAGATGCTGAGAATTATTTCTTCAATCTTTAACAAATCAAAATCATTCAGTTTCTTTTCAACTATATCTCCAATTTTTATTTCATCATTCACTTTCTTTACTATTTCTTCAGTAATACTATCTATTAAAGGTAGTCCTTCTATCTCAATTTGATCATTTATGTAGTCTATTATTTTACCTTTAATTCCAGATGGTATTAATGAAGGTAATTTAATACTGATTACATTTATTAGTCTTAATTTAATTAAAGCCAACAATTCTCTTTTTCTATCCTCAGTTAAGAATTCATGCAAAATTTCAGTTGTAGAGATTAACTCATTTTCAATTGTCTGGCTAATATTCTTAGCAATCTCAATCCTTCTTTTAGGTATTAATCCTTGTAATTCAATATGAAGCAAAGGTATCTTAATTGGTTTTAATGGACGAAATAACATTTTTATTGCAAGAATGTTTGTTAGCCAACCAATTATAGCTCCTACTGATGCCAAAAACAGTATCTCAAATAACATTTTCTCCCCCATCTTCATCTGTAAAATGTATGCTTATAGATTTTAAATTTTTGTAAGTTCTTTATCTGCTTTTATTATATCACATAAGTCACATCCTGAACATATGATTACTCTGTCCGCAAACACACTAGTGATTGTTTTAATTAACTCTTTATTATTAAACCTTTCAATATCATGTATAATTAGTTTTTTTGGTGCCAAAGTAATAAGCGTACTAATCAATATATCATCATGATTTATATCTTCATCGACTATTTCATTCTTTAATTCATCAAAATACTCATTATTTATATATCCTTTATTTGAATCTAATAAAATATAATTTTTATCTATTGTAGGTTTTATATGGATAACATCTAGTTTACTTTCTTGTATATCTACAAAATATTTTAAAAGCTTAATAAATTCTTTATATTCTCTTTCAGCAACAAAAACTTCAAAAGAATTGTCTATAGTTTCTTCTAGTTCATTTATATAACCTTTTAATCTAAAATTAACAAATCCATCTATAATAATTGTGCTATTTAGATTTAAATAATCCAATGCACTTCTCATAATCAAGTTTTTTCTGGTAGCTTTATATATTCCACCTTGCAAAATACCAGTATCTTGTTCTACTAGCATTTGTTCAGCTAGATTTTTCATATGTTTTTTTTCTTTATCATTTAAGTAAAAATATTTTGATTTAATAATTTTTTTCATTATTTTTTCTTCATAGTTATTTAGGATAATATCTGCTAGCAGTTCAGATATCTGATAATTCAGTTCTTTATATGAGTTTCTATCAAATAATGTGGCCAGTAAATTATCATTTAACAAACAATTTATATATTTTGTATCGCCAATTGTGCTTTCTTCATAATTTATATTAAAGCCTTGATTCTTCAAATAATCAAATCTATTCATAATATAGTCTTTTATATTTTCTTTATCATATATTGTTCCAATCGTTACAAGAAACATCAACTCAACTCCTTTCTTTATAAGTAGTATTTACTTAAATGCAACTTGTATTCAGAGTCAAAAATGCTTCAACACATAGCAATATCAATATCTTAAAGGTATTATTGAACCAAGATCAATTATTTGCTTTTTACTCAGTGATTTGACTATAAAACCTTTTTGACTTAAAAATTGCATAATCATGTTATAATCCTTTAAATTTGAAAGTTTACCTGTAAAAGCAATAACTTTTTTATCTAATAAACCTGCCGTTCCACCAATGAAACCATAATTTAATCCTTTTAATAGGATTCCTTCTGGATTAATATATAAACATTCAAGATTATTTTTTTCTAATTCCTCCTTTAATTTTTTGTCAGAGGTTATGGCTGTATTTTCATCTAAAACACACACAGAGCATTTTGTATATCCTTGGTTTACATGAATAAGCTCTATTTCCTCTTTATCAAATTCTATTTTTATTTTTTTATCAGTGTATTTTATGTTGTGAAAAGCTAAATTTGAAATCCTCAATATATTATATGCGATATTGTCTGGATAGTTTCTATTCAGCCAAGTATCACCTGCAACAACAGCAAATCCTTTTTTTGATAGCGCATTTTTATAATAAGAAAAAACATTTGGAGCTACTACAAGCTTATTTGCTGATACATGATGAACCTGTATATCAGGGTGCCCATCTATAGATTCATATAAATCTGCGCACTTGCAAGTTTTTATGATGTCAATCCCGTGACTAATCAAAGCAGATTCAATTTCTATATCAATTCTGTAATCCACTAGTACTGACTTAATCTGTTTTTCGGGTATATATGGTGTATTTAAAAAAGTCATACTTCACATCCTTTCAAAAAAGCAAAAAAGCTTATTGTTAGCAATAAGCTTTATTTTCAATAGTAATGGAGGCGACACCCGGATTTGAACCGGGGGTAAAGGATTTGCAGTCCTCTGCCTTACCGCTTGGCTATGTCGCCGACTATGGAGCGGGTGACGAGATTCGAACTCGCGACTTTCACCTTGGCAAGGTGACACTCTACCACTGAGTTACACCCGCATTTGTTATGGTGCCTTGGGGCGGAATCGAACCACCGACACGAAGATTTTCAGTCTTCTGCTCTACCGACTGAGCTACCAAGGCTTAAAAAAATGGCGACCCAGAACGGGCTCGAACCGTCGACCTCCAGCGTGACAGGCTGGCATTCTAACCAACTGAACTACTGGGCCACTTTTATAATTGATGGTGGGAACAATAGGGCTCGAACCTATGACCCTCTGCTTGTAAGGCAGATGCTCTCCCAGCTGAGCTATGCTCCCATCAAATTCAACGACAAGACATAGTATACATTATATATTCAGCATAGTCAAAACCTAAAAATTATTGTTATAGGCGCTTATTATTATTATTCACTGCTTTCCTCAAATATTCTTTGCAATGCTACATTCTACATTTTTTAACTTTAAGTGTTAAAATGGTAATTTATAATGCTTTTTTTAATATATCTTGAAGCTGCTGCTTTGTAAAACAGTATTTTTTATTGCAAAAATGGCAGACTATTTCTGCTTGACCTTGCTCTTCAATCATTGATTCTAATTCATCCTTGCCAAGGCTTATCAATACTCTATCAATTTTTTCTTCACTACAATCACATATATAATCTATTTCAAGGTCCTCATATATTTCAAATTCTATATTTCCAAAAACCTTTTGAATAATATCTTCAGCGCTATTATCTATTGTTATCAATTTCGTTATAGATTCCATGTCTTTAATATTTTTTTCTATTGCATTGATGCTTTCATCTGAAGCATCAGGCATCACTTGTACTATAAAGCCACCAGCAGCACTCACGGTGCCTTCTGGTGCAACAAATACTCCAAGAGCTACTGCCGTTGGAATTTGTTCAGATATTGCAAAATATGATGTCAAATCTTCAGCTATTTCTCCACTCTCAATAGGTATCTGTCCCATATACGGCTCTTTTAATCCAAAATCTTTTATTACAGTAAGTACTCCATTGGTACCAACGGCCTTACCAACATCAAGCTTCCCGTTATCCTTAATAAATAAATCAACATTAGGATTGCTAATATAGCCTTTTACATTTCCTCCACTATCTGCTACTACAACTATACTACCGGACGGTCCTTTACC
>JAUQXG010000006.1 GCA_030834765.1 Lutispora sp. | reverse complement strand
TATGATCATCCATTTCCTTTTGCGCAACATATCTAACCAAATACCTTACAAGAGTTTTTGGAATAGAACAGTCCACTGAATATATGGGCGTGTTTTTTCAATGTCAAAGGTTGAGCGATAATATGGATTCTCAGCAAATCCTATAACTTAAGAGTTAGAGGATTATCAGCGGATAAATATTATATAAAATAAGCATAAAAATATTTTTTAAGTGATGCAAATACTGTTAGTCATATATCTAAAAAGAAAATAATTTGCAGAATAATAAGATTCAATCATAAAACTGTAGGAAAACAAAGTTTAAAACATAATAATTCATATATTGTAACAAAAAATAATTGTGTGTAGAAGAAATTGGATGCCGAACGACGATATGACAAAATAAGACATTTAAGAAGAGTATAATGTAACTTAATTAAGTTTATATGTATTATTTTAGAAAGAGAACAAGTGAAAATATATAATGAGGATTTTTATGGAGATTTATACTGTAAAAACTTTAGATATTAGCAAAGAAAAGTTAGATAAGCTATGTTTATTGATTGATTCAGGGAAAAGGTATAGAATTGAAAAATTTATTAATAAAAAAGATAAGATTAGAGCATTAATAGGGGAAATTTTAATAAGAACTTTAGTTGCTGAAAAATTAAATATTAGCAACAATCATATAATATTTAAAAAAAATCAATATGGGAAACCATACCTGAAAGAGCACCCAGAGTTCAGCTTCAACATATCTCATTCTGGAGATTTTGTAGTATGTGCAATTGATGATAAACCTGTTGGGATTGATATTGAGCAAATAAAACATATCGCATATGAAGGTATAGTTAAAAGCTTTTTTTCAGCAAGTGAGCTTGATAATATTGCTAAAGAAGATTCTAATGTACAGTTAAGTAAGTTCTATGAAATATGGACATTGAAAGAAAGTTACATTAAATGTTGTGGACAAGGCTTATCAATGCCCTTAAAGTCATTTTCTATTGATGTAGATCAATATGAAAATATTAAAGTGATTATTCATCATGAACATAAGGAGCATACATTTAAGAGTTTTGATGTAGAACCAGATTATAAAATGGCTGTATGCTCATTAAATAAAGAGATCTCAAACAATATAATAATGATAGATCAAAATATCTTAATTGATAACTATTTTAGATTTTGTCTAGAGTAAGGAGAGCTATACGAATAATAATGAACTCTTAGAAATATCTCTTCCTATATTAAGAAATGATTTTAAGATATTAGAAAGATATGACTATAAAGAAAAAACAAATAAAATTCAGTGCAGTGGAAAATGTAGAGTATATAATTTTGAGGGAAATCATTTTTTTATAAACAATAATATTGAAAATATAACTAGCCTTATAAATAGTACATTGCTTGAAGAAAAGTCATATTAAGGGGGAGAACTATCATGGGATATAATGAGAGAGAATATCACAATTTAACTCACCCACAAAAAAGAATATGGTATATAGATAAGGTGAATTTAAACTCTCCACTTCATAATATTGGTGGTTGTTTAAAGATAAATGAGAGTGTACATATTGATAAGTTGAAGGAAACTATTAACCTTGTAATAAAGATGAACGAAGGTTTAAGATTAAGATTTTCAGAAAAGGATGGACAACCAGTTCAATATATTTATGACTTTGAAAAAGAAAATATAGAATTTATAGACTTTAGTAATTATGAGATGCCTACAACAGAGCAACAAAAATGGGCAGAAAGTATATTTAAGAGAAGCTTTGAATTAGAAGACAACCAATTATACTACTTTGAAATATATAAAATAAGCGAAAAAGAATATGGAGTACTATTAAGTATTCATCATATTATATCTGACGGTTGGTCGACTAGCCTTATACAAAAACAAATATGTGAAATATATAGTAAGTTAACAAAAAATGAAACTATATATCTTGATGAAAGCTATTCATATATGGATTTTATAAAAGAAGAAAATGAATATTTAAGTTCTGATAGGTTTATAAAAAATAAGAACTTTTGGAATGAAAAATTTAATAATATCCCTCAAGAGTTCTTGTATAAGACTTCCATTAGCCTAGAAGGTAAAAGAAAATCTGTTAATATTGATAGTGACTTATCAAAGGCAATAAAGGAATTTATAGAAGAGAAAAAATGCTCTCTAAATACATTCTTTATAGCAATCTTGCTTATATATATAAACAAGACCACATATAAAAAAGATATAGTAATAGGTACACCTGTATTTAACAGGACAGGTAAGAAACAAAAAGGTATGGTAGGAATGTTTACAAGCACAGTACCTTTTAGATTTACCTTAGATACTGAGGTACATATAGAAGATTTAATAAAGCTAATTAATAAAGAATTAAAACTTTGCTTTTTAAATCAGAAATATCCTTATGATCTTCTAATTAAAGACTTAGAATTAAGTAAAGACGGATATGATAGTTTGTTTAAAATGTCTGTAAATTATTATAACTCTAAATATGTTAATGATATGGATGGTGTAGATGTAGAGGTTCAAGAATATTATAGTGGTAATCAAAGCTACTCATTACAGTTAACGATCAAAGAATGGGAAGATAATAATATAACCCTAAACTTTGATTATAAAATAAACGATTATTCAGAGCAACAAATTCAAGTAATGCATCAATCTATGATTAATATTATCAAAGAAATTTTCACAAAGGAAAATCTTCAAGTAATCGATATAAAACTCCTAAGTAAAGAAGAGATGAATCATAAGATATATACCCTAAACTCAACAGATAGAGCCTATCCAAAGAAAACAGTATGTGAATTATTTCAGGAACAAACAATTAAAACGCCGGATAAAGTAGTTTTAGAGTTTAAAGAAGAAAGATTAACATATAGAGAATTAAATGAAAAATCAAATCAATTAGCAAATTATCTAAGTGAAAATGGTGTGGAGAAGGAATCTATTGTAGGAATTATGACAAGCCATTCAATAGAGTTAATTATAG
>JAUQXG010000113.1 GCA_030834765.1 Lutispora sp. | reverse complement strand
AATTATACCACTTATTTCATTCACAAATTCTGCTTTATTCACCGCATTGATAATATTTACTGTAGTATCAAATTGCTGCTTAACTTCAAGGTCTAGCTTCTGCCCTATTTTAAAATTATTAAACTTTAATCCTTGAATGATTGGTATCTCTGTCTTATTTATTTTCGTATTTACTTCTAAAATTATTCCATTTTTATCTATACTCAAGTATGAGCCAACATAAGGCACTAAGGCAATAGGTTTTCTTTCTATTATATCAATTGTAACTGTTCTTGGCAGCTTTCTGCTTATTTTTATGTACTCAGAATATGGATTTTGAAGAATATTACGCATTGACTTCTTTTTATTAATCTGAAATATATTTTGCCCATAGTAAATAGATGACAATCTAATAACTTCTTCTTTAGACACATTATTGTTTCCTGCAACAATAATATTGGTAATTTTAAAAAAGTTAGACGAAAGAAGAAATACAATACTAATACATATTATAAATAATAAAACGGCTAATTTAAACTTTAATTTCATATTACACCTCAAATGCTTGTACAGTTTTAATCTAAAGATTATTGCAGCTTTAGCTGCAATTTAAACTTTTCCTCTTTCTATATCAGCTCCAAGATTGTTTAGCTTTTCTTCTAGTTTATCATAGCCCCTATCTATATGGACATCAACATTATCAACAATTGTTGTTCCTTCAGCAGCCAATCCAGCCACAGTTAAAGCAGCTCCGCCCCTTAAGTCTCTGGCACAAACCTCAGCTCCAGTTAGCGTTTTTACGCCTCTTACAATTGCTGTTCTACCTTCTATTTTAATATTTGCTCCCATTTTTATCAACTCTTCTGCATGTTTATATCTGCTTTCAAAAATTGTTTCACTAAAAATGCTTGTGCCTTTAGCAGTTACCATTGCTGCCATCATTTGTGCCTGCATATCTGTAGGAAATCCGGGGTGAGGCAATGTCTTTATGATATCTATTGCCTTTATCCTTCTATTAGCTTTAAAATGAACTTTATTATCATATTTATTAATAATGCATCCACTGTCAGCAAACTTTGCGATAATCGGTTTTAGGTGGCTAACCACAACATCATTTAATACTACATCTCCTCCTGTTACAGCAGCAGCTGACATAATGGTGCCTGCTACTATTCTATCAGGTATGATTGTATGTTCAACTGCATTTAGCCTCTTTACACCTTCAATTTTTATGGTGCTGCTTCCACCGCCAGTTATCCGCGCACCCATCTTATTTAAAAAATCCTGCAAATCTAAAATTTCAGGCTCTCTAGCCGCATTTTGAATAATTGTAACTCCCTCTGCATTCACAGCAGCCAACATAATATTTTCAGTTGCACCTACACTAGGATAGTCAAGATGTATCTCTGTACCTTTTAATTTATCACATTCACATATAATATATCCATGAGTCTCATTAATCTTTGCACCCAACTTCTTTAATCCCATAAGATGTAGGTCTATAGGTCTAGGTCCTATCTCACAGCCACCAGGATAAGATATCTTAACCTGCCCGTATCTGGTTAAGATAGCACCCATAAGTACTATAGAGGATCGCATTTCTCTTACTGATTTTTCAGGGATATCTACATTAGAAATAGCCGAAGAGTCTACAATTAAGACATCATTCTGAAAATGACATTTACAGCCTAAGGAGTCTAAAATGCCACAAAGTATATCAACATCTTTTATTCCTGGTACATTATGAATCAAAGATTCAGATTTATTAATTATCGTTGCTGCTAAAATGGGTAAAACGGCGTTTTTTGCGCCATCAATCTTTATTTCACCTTTTAATCTATTTTTACCATTAATTATATACCTATCCACGTATTTATACACCCCCAAAGAAGCCAAATTGATAAATTACATTATCATATTATGCATTTTTTAAGGAGGTGTTACAGAATTCAGCCGTTATTGTTTCTTCGAATCAATAATTAAAGAATCTATGAGGTCAACAATGTCTGATGATGCTTCTGGCTTTCCAAGTTTTTTACTATTAGCAGACATCTTATCCAGTCTATCTGAATCACTTAAAAGATTTTGTAATTGCTCATATAAAACATCTTCATTTAATTCATTTTCCAGAATTACAATAGCAGCACCTGCTTTTTCTAAGGCACGTCCATTGTATTCTTGGTGATTATCTGTAGCGAAAGGAAAAGGTATTAATATGCTCGGCTTTCCAAGTGCTGTAATCTCTGATATCATGCCGGCTCCGCATCTGCTTATTACTATATCGCAGGCTGCTAATGCATCAGGCATATTATGTAAATATGGTAAAACTTTTATTAAATTTGAATTCATAGGTATACCATTAGTCTTATATATGTCCAAGCAATTTTCGTATTGACTCTGACCTGTTATGTGAAGTATCTGAAATTTCCTATGGACTTCGCATTCCTTTATAAGCTTTATTGCGCATTCATTTACTCTTTTCGCTCCACGACTGCCTCCCACAATCAATATTAAAGGTAGATCTTTGGAAAACCCAAAATGCTTTAATCCATCAGCTTTCGAAACTGCAAAAAAACCATGTCTCAATGGATTTCCCGCAAAATATACTTTCTTACTTGTTTTAAAGTAATTTCTTGCTTCTTCAAAAGTAATAGCAATTTGATCTGCTAGCTTTGATAGCATCTTATTTGTTACACCCGGGAATGCATTTTGTTCATGAATAAGTGTTGGGACACCCATTAACCAGGCAGCCAATACGACAGGCCCACATACATATCCTCCAGGGCCAATTACAATATCTGGCTTAAAGCCTTTTATGATTTTTGCCGCACTAAAAATACTTGTAATCGCTTCTGATAAAGCTTTCACATTGTCAAAGGTAATTTTTCTTGCAAAGCCTTGTACCTTTATATACTTTAAAATATAACCTTCCTTTGGCACAATATCCTTTTCCATACCTTTATCCGTACCAATAAAAAGTATATCTATATCAACATGCCTTTTTTGCATTTCTTTGGCAATGGATATTGCAGGATAAATATGTCCACCTGTTCCGCCTCCTGAAAATATGGCTTTCATAATAATTCCTCCCTGTATCTGCTGCATATATTAAATTGAAAAGACATAGTCTTTTCAAACTATCAACTCCCGTTTGCCTTTATTGTCTTTGAAATATTTAGAAGTATCCCTATATTAGACATAACCATCAGTAAAGAAGTTCCCCCAGAACTTATCAATGGAAGTGTAACTCCTGTAGTTGGAATCGACACTGTAACAACAGCTATATTTAGCACTACTTGCAATGCTATCATGCAAGTGATTCCCGTTGCTAAAAGACTACCAAAAGAATCTTGAGCTGCCAATGCTATTCTAATACCTCTCCAGACAAGAAGAACAAATAAAATCATTATAGTAACTGCACCTATAAATCCTAATTCCTCACCTATTATAGAAAAAATAAAATCATTTTGCGCTTCAGGAATATAAAAAAACTTCTGCCGGCTATTCCCTAAGCCAAGTCCAAATATGCCTCCCGATCCCAGCGCCAATAAAGATTGTATCGCTTGATATCCTGTGTTTAATGGATCTGCCCATGGATTCATGTAGGATGTCAATCTAGCCAAGCTATAACTATCTTTTGTCAACATATAAATTCCCCCAGGAATTAGTGGGAATCCCCATATTGCCAGATGCCATATTTTAGCTCCAGCTGCAAACATCATCAAAAAAGTGATCATAGCTATATTAATAGCCATACTTTTGTTTGGCTCTAATATGATTAAAATACAATAAAGTCCCATTAGCATTACATAAGGTAATACCCCTTGGGTAAAAGTCTTTACTCTTTCCTTTTTAAAGCTCAGACTCTTGGCCATAAATATAATTAATGCTGACTTGGCAAATTCTGATGGTTGTAAATTCACCGGGCCAATTTTTATCCATCGTAATGCTCCCTTTGCTCCATAGCCTATACCAGGTATAAAAATGATTATTAATAAAATTAAGCTTACTATTACTATAGGAAATGCTAGCTTTCCAATAAACTTGTAATTGACTTTACTGAAAAACAGCATAGCTGCTATACCTAAAATTGCATAAAGGCCTTGGCTTTTTAAATAATAATATTTGTCTGAATAATTTTTCACCGAAGATACTGCACTGGCACTAAAAACCATAGTTACGCCAATGGCCAGCAATATTAAAACAGTAATTAAAAGAGTAAGGTCCATGCTTCCTCTACTTTTTCCAGGCATTCATTAGCCCCTCCTTAGACCACTCACAAATTTTTTAAAATATGTTCCTCTTTCTTCATAATTTTTAAACATATCCCAGCTTGCACAAGCTGGAGATAAAAGCACACAGTCTCCAGTCTCCGCTATTTCAGCGCTCTTTTGTACTGCTTCTTCAAGGGATTTCACTTTATGAGTGTTTACAAAATTGTATTGACGAGCTATTTTTTCAATCTTATCTGCTGTTTCACCTAATAATATTAACACCTTTACTTTATTCTTAAAGGCTTTTATAAATTCGTCAAATTCACTGCCTTTATCCATTCCACCCGCTATTAGGATGATTGGCCTTTTCATGGCTTCTATGGCTTTTATAGAGGCATCTGTATTAGTACCCTTTGAGTCATTATAATAGATAACTCCATTTATCTCTTCAACGAATTCAACCCTATGCTCCACACCTTTGAACTCATTTAGTACTTTTGCAATAACGTTTGGAGCAACACCCAAGCAATAAGCAATTAATGAAGCAGCCAATGCATTCTCTAAATTATGTTTCCCTGGTATATATATATCATCTATGTTAATTATAAATTCCTCTTTGTCTTCAACTCTAATATAAATACTATTATCTCTAACAAAGGCACCTTGTCTGATCTCTTCCATTCTGCTAAAAAGCAGCACCTTACTTTTAGGCTGATTTATAAGTTTACTGGTCAAAGTGTCGTCTCTATTCAGTATTGTAAAATCATTTTCATCTTGATTTATAAAAACTCTACACTTGGCTTCAATATAATTTTCCATTGTTTTGTGTCTATTCAAATGATCTGGAGTTATATTTAACAATGCACTTACTTTCGGTTTGAATTTTGTTGTAGATTCTAATTGAAAGCTGCTTACTTCCAATACAAATACATCATCAATATCTGAATTAGCAACTTCACTAATCATTGGATGGCCAATATTACCTGTTACAAAGGTCTTTGTTCCACTTGCTTTCATTATTTCCCCAAGCAAAGCAGTAGTAGTTGTCTTTCCATTTGTTCCAGTTATAGCAGCAATAGGCGTGTTTGTAAGACGATACGCTAATTCAATTTCACTTATTACTTCTTTATTTAAACTTTTTACTTTTTCTACAAGTGGTATATCAGTAGGAACACCTGGGCTGATTACTACAAAATCACATTGATCCGCAAGCTCAACAGGGTGCCCTCCTAATATTGTTCTTACATTCAATTTATGTAATTGGTCGATGATACCACCTAATTCATCTTCTTTTTTAAAATCATTTAATATAATATTCGCTCCTAATTTAAGCAACTCTATCACAACAGGCATACCTGTCACAGCCGCCCCAATGACTAATACATTTTTTCCTTTTATATTCAAAAAATCAACTCCTACTTATATAAACTTTTACTGCTAATTCAAAGCAAGAATAGCTATAAGACAAAGTACTATTGTAGATATGGTAAAAACCGAAACAATTTTTGTTTCCATCCATCCTGACAACTCAAAATGATGATGTAGTGGTGCCATTCTCAATATTCTTTTTCCTGTTTTCTTAAAATATAATACCTGAATGATTACAGATAAAGCTTCTATTACGTAGACTGCGCCAACTATAATTAGAAATATCTGTAATTTGGTTACAACGGCTAAAGCTACAACTGCACCACCTAGAGCTAGAGACCCTGTATCTCCCATGAATACTTGGGCTGGATGAGAATTAAATCTCAGAAATCCTAAGAGTGCTCCTACCAGAGCCCCACAAAATATAA
>JAUQXG010000112.1 GCA_030834765.1 Lutispora sp. | reverse complement strand
ATTAATTCAGCAATTTCAGCAACCCTTTGAGAATGGCCTTGAGTATATTTGTCTCTAGCTTCCATAGCATGCATCAGGGTATCTACAGTTTGAATATACTGCATCTTAGCTTGAATATATAATGAAAAAGTATATCTAGCTAAGATCATTGGTAAAAGAATAGCTATGATACCTAGAAATTTAAATTCAACAAAAACATATGCCAATATAATTCCGAATGGGGCCATTATTGCTGTACTTAATAAACTAAGTTTTGAATTACTTTTAAAGAAAAACATTATACTTTTATTTCCTAACATAGAGAACAAGACTGACATAATAAGTGTATTAAGAAAGAAGTATACAATACTAAACGATACCATTAAACATATAATTCCCAATACGTTATGAGATGGAAAGATTTTCTCAATTCTTAAATATACTAACCCTCCAAACAACGTAGGAATGATAAAGCCACAATAATTATATAACGTCTTGTAGATTGATGTATTTAATATATGAACATATTTACCGTTATGTTTTACAACTCTAAAAGAAAAGCCAATAATTATAATTAGTACTGCTGCTAAAGGTTTAAATAATATTACAGATGCTAAATGAATAGCAAAGCTTGTACTAATTGCAATATTTCTATATTGTACAATAAAGCTTTCTCCTAATGCTAGTATAGCTGAAAAAAATAAAATTTCTAAATAACTTGGTAAATAAGGTGGTATGATACCGACTGCAATAAAAAAAACTACTGTAAAAATTGTAAAAAGAACTGAGAAACCTATATATATTTTCAGCCTTAATGGCAAATCCTTCATAAATACCTCCTAGTTAATATATAAAGACCGGTTGATTTATTTTACCACCAACTTATTGTTGATCCACCAGCTATTGCAAGAGCAAGTAAAGCTCCTAAAACAGTAATTAACTTTTTCACTTTGGTATTCCCCCTTAATCGAAAATTAACAGCTTTCCGCTAAGAACTGTCATATTTTCACTCCGCTAAGGGTAAGAAAAAAAGAAAAATTTAACCGGTCTTTATAAACAGTGTTAGAACGCGCCCCTTTGAATTCTTCTATTTACAGCGTCAAGGGTCGCTTTGGCTATAGCCTCGTTTACATCGTGTTTGACTATAGCGGAACCTACCATGGTTTGTTCGTTTTCATCCAGAACCATGTTTACAAGCACCGAAACGTAGGTAATGTCCCTGCTTGTATTTACAATTACATCTTCTATATTAAATAAGTAAGCTTGTCCAAGAATTTTTTCAATAGTTCTTACTGTGGCGTCTGCTACGATCTTTCTTCTGTTTGCAGCAGTCTTTATTCCTGTTATTTGCACCCCAAATTCCTCGCCATCATGAAGAAGACTTACAGTGCACTCCAAGGCATTCCCCTCTGTCTTAAAATCTATGCCGCTGTATTTTATTCTTCTCAAGGCTTCATTGTCCTCGGTTTGAATTTGAGCTATGCTAATAATCTTTCTATCTATTCTATAGTCAAAGGCAGCTAGCAAAGAGGACTCTATATCCCTTACAATCTGCTTTGGTGCTCTCAAATTGTTGG
>JAUQXG010000111.1 GCA_030834765.1 Lutispora sp. | reverse complement strand
TTAAAGAATTCATGATAGAAGACTTCCCCACATTAGATCTGCCTGAAAAAGCTATTTCAGGCAAACCTATATCAGGATATTGATCTTGCGTTACTGCACTTGTTATAAACTCACTTTTATTTGGTATCATCTTTATCCCTTCCTTGCAGCTATGCTGCACAAAATTAAATTGATAAAGGCCATAGCCTTTTTCAACTATCACCTCTAGCCAGTGCATGAGCAAGCACATCATCCATATTATTAGCAAGTATGAATTGAAGCTCTTCCTTTATGTTATCTGGAATTTCTTCTAAATCTTTTTCATTTTCAGCTGGAATGATTATTTTCTTGATTCCTGCTCTTCTGGCCGCCAAAGTTTTTTCCTTTAAGCCTCCAATAGGCAGGACTCTTCCTCTTAAGGTTATTTCTCCTGTCATTGCTAAGTCCCTATAAACTGGTATATTTGTCAAGGAAGAAATAAGCGCTGTAGTCATTGTTATTCCAGCAGAAGGTCCATCTTTTGGCGTTGCCCCTTCAGGCACATGTATGTGTATATCCAGATTTTTTATAAAATCTTTATCTATATTTAATTCTTCTGACTTTGAGCGTATATAGCTTAAGCCTGCTCTAGCCGACTCTTTCATTACATCGCCAAGCTGACCTGTAAGCTCCAACTTGCCTGAGCCTGGCATTGTTGTAACTTCTATAAATAAAGTATCTCCTCCAACAGAAGTCCATGCAAGCCCAGTAACTACCCCAACTTCATTTTTTAAGTTTGCCATATCATATTTAAATCTCGGTATTCCTAAATAATTTTTTAAATTCTTTTCTGTGACAGATACCTTTTTCTTTTCCAGCTCTACGATCTCTGTTGCTACTTTCCTTATTACATGCGCTATTTCTCTCTCTAAGCTTCTTACACCTGATTCTCTCGTATAATTGTTCACGATCATTCTTACAGCAGGTTCGCTTATTGATATATTTGATTTCTTCAATGAATGTTCTTTTATCTGTTTTGGAACCAAATATTTCACTGCAATATTCACTTTCTCTTCTTCTGTATATCCGGATATCCTTATAAGCTCCATTCTATCAAGAAGAGGACCTGGTATGGAATCAATAGAATTTGCAGTTGTAACAAACATGACTTTAGATAAATCAAAGGGCAATTCAAGATAATGATCTCTGAAATCCTTATTTTGCTCTGCATCCAGAACTTCAAGCATTGCTGAAGCTGGATCTCCTCTAAAATCATTGCTCATTTTATCTATTTCATCTAAAAGGAAAAGTGGATTTTTTGTACCTGCCTGCTTCATATAGTATATCACTCTTCCAGGTATAGCACCTATGTAAGTTCTTCTATGTCCTCTTATTTCTGCCTCGTCACGAACTCCACCTAACGACATGCGTACAAATTTTCTGCCCATAGCTCTAGCGATTGACTTTGCTATAGAAGTTTTTCCCACTCCCGGAGGTCCTACTAAGCAAAGTATGGGGCCTTTCATATTTTTCGCAAGATGTCTTATTGCAAGGTACTCTAGTACTCTATCCTTCACTTTTTTTAAGCCGTAATGATCTTCATCCAATACTTTTCTTGCATTTTTTATATTCAAATTATCCGTTGTCTCTTTATTCCAAGGCAAGTCAAGAATCCAATCTAAATAGGTTCGTATCACACCTATTTCAGGAGATCCTGAACTAAGCTTAGATAGTCTATCGAGTTCCTTTTCTA
>JAUQXG010000110.1 GCA_030834765.1 Lutispora sp. | reverse complement strand
TCCGCCTCATTTGGCTTTGGGGACGAATAAATTTGCTAGTACCTGTGCATCATTTACAAGTACTCTTATGTTTTCAAAGTCCAACAAAATCTATTTTCCTTTGATTAAATATTTGATACCGTGCACTTTAATTGGTGCTGTTGTTGGAGCCAAAGTGGTTCTTAGCATAAATCAAAAGTTTTTAGAAGTGATGATATTAGTGTTAATTTTTACTGTTGCAATTTATACACTAATGAAAAAGGATTTTGGAAGTGAAGATAAGTTTATAGAATTAACAAGAAAAAGCATCATATATGGTTGTATATTTGCTTTTGCTCTTGGTTTTTATGATGGATTCTTTGGCCCTGGTACTGGATCATTTTTGATCTTTTTATTCATATCGATTTATGGTTTTGACTTCTCTGTATCAGCAGGTAATGGGAAAATTTTAAATTTTGTCAGTAATATTGCTTCCTTAATTATGTTTGCCTTTAGTGGAAATATCATGTATGCAGTAGGAATTCCTATGGCATTATCTATGATTTTAGGTGCTCGATTTGGTACGAAGATCGCTATAAAGAATGGAGCAAAAGTAATCAAGCCAATATTTGTTACCATTGCCCTTGCGCTAACCGTTAAGATGCTATACAGTTCGTTTTTTAAATAATTAAAAGAAGAGCATATATTACTTTTGCTCTTCTTTTTGTTTTGCTTCTTTGATTGCCTTTTCTAATTCATCAGTCAATGTAATAAACATTTCACATTTGGCATTGACTATAGTTTTAGATTTTGCATTGATGGCATTTTTTAAATCTTTTAAGGCAAATTCGAATTTATGCATGATAGTATTCACTTCTTTTGGAAGCCGAGGCTTTGATGCGTTCCAAGTATCCTCTAAATATTTATAAGTAGTAGCTGCTTCATCAAAGCGTTCTTTTTCTGATAAAAGATTTACTTTTTTTACTGCAAATCTATATTTATCAAGTTCTGGTGGGATATCCGTTTTATATAAACTATAGAAATCTGATAAATATTTGCTTAATTCAATAGATGACAGTAATGCATTGAAGTCATTATTTTGAGGGATGATTTTAGTTAAGTTATTTAAAGCTGTTTCAAACCCAGATATTGTTTGAGATTGAGCATAGGCTGTGACTGCTTTAGGCTCATAGCTATTCCATAACGAATGAAGTTCATTCACATCCTTTTTTAAGGATTCAAATTTCTTTATATTTTCTTGCTCAGCTTTTATCTTTGCTTCTTCCTCTTTCTTTTTTTGCTCCTCCTGAGGATTAGAGTTTTGTGCCTGCTGATCTTTGCTTTGACTTTGATCTTGCTTTGATTGTGAAGATCCGCCATCATTTTGTTGCTGACTTTGATCTTCTTTTTCTTCTTCTGCTATTAAGGGCTTGTTTTTTTCTTCATGAATGGATTCAAGCTGTTTTTGTATCTTCTCAATACTCTCTTTTAATTTCTCTAACTCTTTAGGTGGCTTATCTTCATCTTGCTGGCTGGCTTCTTGCTGAGGTGTTGGTTTTTTTTGTGGAGAACATGCACATAAAAAAACTAAAGAAATTGAAAGTATAAAAATAAAAATATGTTTTTTATGTTTTTTCACTATTATCACCTCGATATTAGTATTGCAAAATATTAAATTATTAGTCGTAGTCAATTTAAACTGTATTTTTAAAGTTAAAGATATATCTTTATAGTATTTCCGAGCTTTCTTTGGTAAAATATAAGATAGAGCAAAAAGGAATAGGAGAAATTATATGTATAAAAGATTCTTCGTATTATTTATAAGCCTATTTATCGCTTTATTTCCCATATTATTGCTTTTTACAGATATACAAATTGCAGCTTTTGATAGAGATTTTTATGCTGCTGAATTTAAAAGGTATCATATAGCAGAGAATATTAATGTTAATTTTCAAGATTTAATGTTGGCAAATGAAAATACCATTCATTTTATAGAAGGCAAAAGAGACAATTTAGATTTTCAGGTTATAATAGCAGGTTCTGAACAAGAGTTTTTTAGCAAAAGAGATAAACTACATATGGTAGATGTAAAAAATCTATTTGATAAGGGTAAAACTATCCGAAATTTAGGTTTAATATATGTAATTTTCTTTATTATTATTGGATTCTATAAAAATAAAAAATTTAAAAAAAATTTGGCTAAATATTGCTTCGTATCTTCCTTGCTGTCTATTATATTTATTGGATTATTAGCCATGTTAATGAGCATTGACTTTTATAAATACTTTACAATATTTCATAAAATATTTTTTACTAATGATTTATGGTTGATGGATCCGGTGGCAGACAGACTAGTAAATATCTACCCCGAGACATTTTTTACTGATATAGCCTTTAGAATTTCAAGTTTATTTGCTATAGAACTTGCTGTGATTATTACAATATCAAGTATCATATTAAAAAAGTCCAGGAGCTGATAGGATGCTGCGAATATCTGGCTTAGATGAGAAATTTAATACTACCATAAATACTGCTATCGAAAAACTAAAGAAAAGAGACGGATTGACAGGATTAATTTTGTTTGGGTCTATAGCCAAGGGACAATCACATTCTTATAGTGATATTGATATTTATGCTGTTGGAGAGAAGGAGAAGGACAGAACAGAACGCTTCCTCATTGATGATATACCTGTTCAAGTCCAGTGGCGAAGTGAGAAAGATTTTATTGAGAAGCTAAAAAAGCCTAAAAGAGTTATTCCTGTTTTGGCAGAAGGGATTATTATATATGATCCAAAAGGATTTTTAAGGGCATATCTGCCACAAGCTAAAGAAATAGCAAAGGAAGGAGCCGCCCCACTAAATGTCAGAGAAAAAACATTACTCCGCGCAAAATTAAGTGATGAATTATATGAGATTTCTGGGCTTATCAATAATAATTGTATGGTTAGTGCATTATTATTGATGGACGAATTGGTTTTTGAAGCATTAATAGGTTACTATGAATTAAATTGCTGGTGGCAGGTATCTAGAAAAAAGGTTTTATCTGATCTGAAGTTAAAAGACTATGATTTTTACGAGGAAATTGAAAAATTTCTCCTATCCAGTACCGTTTCTGAGAAATACCAATATTTAAAACAGATTTTATATAAGGTTTTGGCACTGGCAGGCGGAGAAATAAAAGAATATATCCTTATTTGGAAGGAATAAATTTGGAGGTAGAGGATGAAAAGAATAACACTTTTACTAATTTTCTCTTTGTTGATATTGGCTGGATGTTCATGGAAGTCACAACCTATTGTGGTGAATGAAACAGAGGTTAATGTGTATTTTGGTATGAAAGGCAACCAGGCTGTTGACTTTGAAAAAAGGATAATAGAATTTGAAAACGATAAAGATAAATACACGAAGGCTGTTAAACAAGTGATTGATGGACCTAAGGATACAAATAAATTTGAAATCAATATGAATAAAAATACGAAAGTTTTGGCATGTGATATTGAAAAAGGAAGTCTGACAGTTAATTTGTCAAAAGACTTTGATATATTTGAAAACAATGTGCAAAAGACAATATCCGTTGCTTCTATAGTCAATACGTTGCTTCAGTTTACAGAAGTTGAAAAAGTTAGGATCACGATAGAAGGCAATGAATTATTGTTACCAGACGGTAAACCTTATGGCTATATGAATGAGATATTTAAAGATTTGTCAGGCCTTGAACCAAAAGAAATTGTTTTATATTTTGCTGATTCTCAAGCCATGTTTGTAGTTCCTGAAAAAAGGACCATAAATGTTAGTAAAAGCGTTGGGATGGAAGATTTATTAAAATCCATCGTAGAAGAACTTATCAAGGGACCCACAACGGAAGGCCTCTATAAGACCATTCCCCCAGAAGTAAAAATAAATAATGTTGTGGTTGAAGGTGATTTGGCGAGAATAGATTTTAGTATTGAGATGCAAACAAAGCATTGGAGAGGTGCAGCAGGAGAACAGATGACAGTTGCATCCCTAACGAATACACTAACGGAATTTCCGAATATTAAAAGGGTGCTTTTTACTGTTGATGGAGAGCCAATGAATATAGAACATATGTATATAGAAGAACCGTTAACCAGGATGGAGGATGTCATTAAAAGGTAATACAAGCAAACACTGGAGGTTTGATTTTGGATAGTTTCGACAATAAAAAGCTTACTATAAGAGGAGCCAATTTGATATACTTTATTTCGATGATTTTACTGATCGTAATTGGCTCTATTGTTCAAAGATGGGATTTCAACTATGGCATTTTGATCACGGAATTTATCTTAGTTGCATTACCAGCTTTGCTATACGCTATTATTAAAAAAGCAAATATAAAAAACGATTTTCGTTTTAACAGGCTTAGCTTTTCTCAAGTTGCCCTAATATTTACAATATTTATATCCGGTTATTTTGTAGCAGTTTTTTTAAATTTGATTGGTAATATTGTGCTAAGCTTATTTGGAGAATTGGTATCTCCACAAATACCAGTAGCAACAAACTCACTAGAATACCTTGTTTTGTTGCTTATTGTTGCTGGCTCGGCAGGACTATGTGAAGAAATCTTATTTAGAGGCTTGTTGCTTAGATCTTATGAACCTCTAGGGCAATGGAAAAGTATCATTGTTACTTCTATACTTTTCGGAATGTTGCATTTAAACATACAAAATTTCATAGGACCAGCTTTTTTAGGATTATTGCTTGGCTATGTTGTATGGAAAACAAATTCAATATTTGCAGGAATGCTGGGACATTTTATTAATAATGCGATATCCGTAACTTTACAATATGTAATTATGCGCCTTCCCTTTTACAGCAGCCCAACCTATCAAGTAGCTGAAGGCAATATGACGCAGTCTTTGATAGCGGCTTCAGTGATGTTTGGCATATTGGCTTTTATAATGGGATCATTAATGGTTCTATCTATGAGAGCATTATCGGAGCCAAATGGGGAGATAAATGAGTTTATACAAACCCGAACAATGGGAACAATATTAAAGAATATCAAAGAATCATGGCCTATTTATACAGCAGCTTTAATATTTTTGATATTATCAATCATGCAAATTTATTCAATGATGAAAGGTTAGGTGTGTTATATGTTTGATTCACTAATAATTGGAGGAGGACCTGCTGGATTGTCTGCCTGCTTAAATTTGCAGATTCGAAACAAATCCTTCAAATTCTTTTCTGGAACAGAAAAAACAACAGGATTGATGAAAGCACCTCAAATAGACAATTATCTTGGATTACAAGGTATAAGCGGCACTGAGCTACTTAATAACTTCAAAAAGCATGTAAATGAAATGGGTATAGAAATATTCAAAGATAAGGTGACAAATATTATAGGGATGGGTGGTTATTTTGCTGTGAATTCAAATAATGAATTTTACGAAGCAAAAACAATAATAATTGGAACTGGACATGCGAAGGCAAACTATTTTCTTGGAGAGAAAGAATACCTTGGAAAAGGAGTCGGCTATTGTGCCACTTGTGATGGACCTTTATATAAAAATAAACCTATTACTATCATTTCTGAGAATGAGGAAGGAGAAGAAGAATCGGTTTTCTTGTCTCAAATTTGTTCTGAGGTTTACTATATACCTTTATATAATAGTGAAATGAAGTCTAATTCCAAGATAAAAATAATAAAAGATAAACCTATGGAGATTGTAGGAGATGGAGATAAAGTAATATCTTTAAAGCTAAAAAATCAAGAGATAAAAACAGAAGCAGTCTTTATAATCAGAAACGTAATACCAGTAAGCCAATTACTAGAAGGCATAGAGCTTGAAGATGGTTCTATAAAAGTGAACAGACATATGGAAACCAGCATAAATGGTGTTTTTGCTTGTGGAGATTGCACAGGTAAGCCTTATCAGATTTCTAAAGCAGTAGGAGAGGGTAGTATAGCAGCATTGAGCGCTGTTAAATTTCTTGACAAATCAATAAAAAGATAGTACTATATTAGTATACACATACGGGGTATACCCATATATATTTTATTAAAATGTGCATACTAATATGGGGGTGTATTTATGGTAAATAAAGAGATGATTATAGATGATATTCTCAATATGAATCCAAAATTTGAAAAGATATTAATGGATGCCGGAATAAAGTGTTTTGGTTGAGGCGGTGCCTTTTATATGACCTTAGAGCAGGCTGCTCTGAGATATAGACTAAATGCGGATGATCTTTTAGAAAGACTGAATAGCAATTTAAATTAGAACTATAGGGATTGACCGCGGTCAATCCCTATAACATTTGACAGTCATAGTTAATTAATATAAAATTATTATGGTAAATCAGACAAATGGGGGTAAACAATGATACATAAGTATGAATTAAATGGTATAAAAATAGTGATTGATGTAAATAGTGGATCAGTACATGCAGTTGATGAAGTAATGTGGGATATACTTGATTTATATAAAAATAATAGTTTTGCTGAGATAAAAAAAAATTTAGGTGAAAAATATATTCAACAAGATATGGATGATGCATATGAAGAAATAAGAAAATTAGAGAAAAGTAATTTGCTTTTTACTCCTGATATATATGAAGAAAAGGTACTTAATGAAAAACGTGAATATCATACAAAGGCATTATGCTTAAATATAGCTCATGATTGTAATATACGATGTGGTTATTGTTTCGCTTCTACAGGAAATTATCATGGTGGTAGAAAACTGATGCCACTTGAGATAGCTAAGAAATCCATAGACTTTTTGTTAGAAACTTCAGGGAATCGCAAAAATTTAGAGTTAGACTTTTTTGGTGGAGAGCCTTTATTAAACTTTGATGTAATAAAAAAGACCGTTGAGTACGGGCGAGATAGAGAGAAAGAGTTCAATAAAAAAATAGGTTTTACAATGACTACCAATGCCACTTTGTTAAATGATGAAATGGAAGATTTTATTAATGAAAATATGAACAATGTTGTTTTAAGCATTGATGGCAGAAAAGATATAAATGATAGTATGCGCAGGAATGTTGATGGGACAGGTACTTTTGATCAAATTATAAATAATATTGATCGATTTGTGAAAAAAAGAGAAGGGAAAAGCTATTATGTGAGAGGCACTTTTACTTCTAAAAATCTTGACTTTTCTAATGATGTGCTTTTTTTAGCAGATAAAGGTTTTAAAGAAGTTTCTATAGAGCCAGTTGTGACTGAATCAAATAAGCCATATGCATTAAGAGAAGATCATCTACCCAAAATATATGAAGAATATGAGAAGCTGGCAAATAAAATTATTGAATATAGAAATGAAGGAAAAGGCTTTAATTTTTATCATTATATGATTGATTTAGATGGAGGCCCATGTGTATATAAAAGGGTTACCGCCTGCGGATCAGGAATAGAATATTATGCAATTACGCCAGAAGGGAATATTTATCCATGTCATCAATTTGTAGGAAATGATAGGTTTTTGCTTGGTAATCTAGATTCGGGAATCGTAAATAAAGGCATTCAAGAAGATTTCTCGAAAAATACAGTTTATCATAAACAAAAGTGCAAAGATTGTTGGGCGAAGTTTTACTGCAGTGGCGGATGTAGAGCAAATGCGGCAGCTTTTAATGGAGATCTAAGCATTCCTTATGATATGGAATGTAATTTACAAAAAAAGCGTGTAGAATGTGCCATAATGATTAAGGTTCATGAGGCAATTAAAGTATCTTCAAGCAAATAATCAGCCAGTATGAGGGTCCATTTACCATCTTTAACTTGTTATTTGCTTTAGATACCTAATAATAATTAAAATAAACTGGGGAGGAATAAATAATGGAAAAGTTCATACCTGTTAATATGTCTAATAGACATATACATGTAAGCCAAGAACACATGGAAATATTATTTGGGGAAGGACATAAACTTACTTTAATGAAAGATCTTTCACAGCCTGGACAGTTTGCTTGTGATGAGAAGGTTGACATCATAGGACCAAAGTCAACCATTAAGGGAGTAAGAATATTAGGCCCTGTCAG
>JAUQXG010000109.1 GCA_030834765.1 Lutispora sp. | reverse complement strand
GAACTATGATAAGCGTAGGAGAAGAAAAAGGAATATTCCAAGAAACAGAGACAGAAATGATAAATAGCATATTTGAATTTGATGATACGGTAGTAAAAGAGGTAATGACTCCGAGGACTGATATGAGTGCAGTAGAGCTTGACTCTACTTTAGAAGAACTTTTAGATATAATTGTAGAAGAGAACTTTTCTAGGATTCCAGTATATGAGGATACAATAGACAACATCATAGGAATACTATATGTAAAAGATATTTTCTCCATGATAAAGAAAAAGATGGAATGGGAAGTATCCCTTAAAGATATAATCAGACCAGCTTATTATGTGTCTGAGTATAAAAAAATAGATGAGCTTTTTAAAGAAATGCAAAAATCCAAAAGTCACATAGCCATAGTAATAGATGAATATGGCGGAACTGCAGGATTAATAACAATAGAAGATCTATTAGAAGAAATCGTTGGAAATATATTCGATGAATATGATGATGTAATTCTGGATTTTGAGAAAATCGATGAATATACATATATAGTAAACGGTATGCTCGATGTAGGCGAAGTAAATGATCTTTTGCATGAAGACATTCCGGAAGAAGAGTTTGATACCATAAGCGGTATGGTATTAAGCTTATCAGGTAAAATGCCTGAAGTAGGCGATGAAGTAACATATAATGACATTCTCTTTAGGATAGAAGAAGTGGATGATAAAAGGATATCAAGAATTAAGATCAATAAAAAGAACAAGAATAAACCAAAAGAAGAATAGCAATATTGCTATTCTTTTTTTTGAGCATTCATATTCTTTTAATACAAATGTATCAAGTTATAAGATTAAAAACGATAAATAAATATAATGAATATAGGTATTTATCTTTTATAATGAGTATATTTTTAATTTTTATTTAGAATCAGACGTCTAGTAAAGGTAAACAAAAAATAAAAAAACTTCAGCAATTTGCTAAAGTCTTAGATCTTAATGGTGCCGGAGGTCGGACTCGAACCGACATGCTGTTAGGCGCATGATTTTGAGTCATGTGCGTCTGCCATTCCGCCACTCCGGCTAATGACAATAATTATCTTATCACAAATAAAATAAAAAATCAATAAGCAAAAAATGATGCAATAAATATTATTATTCTATGATATAATTGAAATAAATGTATATAAAGGTAGGGGATTGAATGGATCCAATTACACATGCAGTTGTGGGGATTAGTGTTGCAGTGCTTGCTGGAGAGCCGCTGGCGCTAAGCAACCCTGTTTTAATAGGTAGTATTATCGGTGCAGTGATACCTGATGGTGATATTGTTATGCAGCTTAAAGGGCATCACAGTTATTTGAAAAATCATCGAGGCATGTCACACTCATTATTTGCATTTCCTATTTATGCTTCATTGATTACTTTTGCTTTATCATTTATGTTTCCAGATATGAACTTATTAAGAGTCTTTTTATTTTCTTTTTTCGGATCTGTATCCCACGCAGTTCTTGACTTGGCTAATACCTATGGAGCTCGGGTTTTATGGCCGATTTTCAAAAAAAGACTTACATTCAATTTACTTTTAGTTTACGATCCTATCGTTTTAATATCTGGATTATTAATCATATTTCCAATGACGAGAGATATAATCTCACCTATCTTAGTGATTTCATTTTTTAGCTTATATTTTTTTATAAGAATTATGATGAAGCTAACTGTGATAAAAGCACTAGATAATAATTTTAAAGAAAAATATAAGATAGATTATATAAAGGTATTGCCATCTATGATTGGATTTCTAAAGTGGCATTTTGTAATTGGTGCTGGAGCAAAAAAGATTATCGGAGAATTAAACTTGTTCAATAGAGGAATTAAGATCATTAGGGTAATGGATGACATTAACAATGAGCTATTCAATATTGCCATAAACACCCCTACTGCACAATTTTTTAAAGATTTTACACCTTTATATCATATAAATTGTGAGAAGAAAGAAGAGGGATATGTTTTCGATTTTGTTGATTTAAGATATTATATGGCGCAGGATTTTGTTCATAACGCTACAACGGTGCTGAATAACAATTTTGAAGTGGTTACCTCTTTATTTCATCCATACAATAAAACAAGAAATGTAGAAATATAGGAGGAGCTATTATGCTTAGATTCCTTACTGCGGGAGAGTCCCATGGACAAAAGTTGACTGCTATCATTGAAGGGATGCCAGCAGGATTAAATATTGATGAAGCATTGATAAATATTGAATTAGAAAAACGTCAGTCCGGCTTTGGGCGGGGTCCAAGAATGAAAATTGAAAAAGACAAGGTGAACATCACCTCTGGATTAATAAATGGTTTTACCATAGGAAGTCCCATGACCATTGAAATACTAAATAAGGATCAATACGATTTTTCCATTAGAGAGCAAGTAACTACTCCACGCCCTGGACACGCCGATTTAGGTGGAGTGCTAAAATATGGGTTTGACGATATAACAATGGTTTTAGAAAGAGCAAGTGCAAGAGAAACCGCCATAAGAACCGCAGTGGGAAGTATAGCTGCACAGCTATTAAAACATTTTCACATTACTCTATCCAGTAGAGTGATAGAAATTGGAGGAATAAGTGTAGAAAGCCAAGACAAGCTTTTAGAAAAAATAAATATGGTTACGGAGAGTGGAGATACTTTAGGAGGAATATTTGAAGTGACTGTAAAAAATGCTCCTCCTGGACTCGGCAGCTTTGTACACTATGATAGAAAGCTTGATGGAAGACTTGCAGCAAGCATCATGAGCATTCAAGGGATAAAAGGAATTGAGATAGGCGATGGTTTTGCTCTTTCTAAAAAGCTTGGAAGCGAAAGTGGAGATGAAATATACTATGATAAAGGATTTTATCGCACCAGCAATCACGCTGGAGGGATAGAAGGTGGGATGTCAAATGGACAGGATATTATCATAAAAGCAGTGATGAAGCCTATACCCACATTAAAAACACCTTTACAATCTGTAGATATCCATACAAAGAAGGCAGTCAATGCAGCCAAGATAAGATCTGATGTTTGTGCGGTTCATGCCGCCTCAATAGTCGGTGAAAATGCGGTTGCTTGGGTCCTAGCTCAGAGCTTTATAGAACAATTTGGCGGCGATTGTATTTTGGATATTGAAAATGCGTATAA
>JAUQXG010000108.1 GCA_030834765.1 Lutispora sp. | reverse complement strand
GTAGTTCCTTTCTGAGCATTCCCTATTGATTCTGCCGCCAAAATCCCTATATCTATAGGTGGTGCTTGGATAGGAATATTTACTTCCCTTTTTTCAAGCATGGAATATTCTATAACCTGTTGAATGGAATCTACTGAAACTATCTCTATTGGAAATTCTTTGAACATCTCCTGCCAATTGTCTATTGGTATGATCACTTTCTTGGCTCCAGCCTGTATTGCTGCTTCTATTTTTGCTACTACACCACCAATAGGCATAACCTTTCCCCTAATGGATATTTCACCTGTCATGGCTACTGTATTATCTATCTTTGTATTGGTTATAGCTGAATATATGGCAACTGCAATGGTTATACCTGCAGAAGGCCCATCCACAGGAGTTCCTCCAGGGAAATTAAGATGTATATCATAGTCACAGGGTTCCACATTTAGATACTTTTTCAGCACCGTAAAAACATTATCTACAGAGCCTTTTGCCATGCTTTTTCGCTTTATTGTTCTTCCTTCCCTTGAGCCTATTTCTTCTTCATCCACTATTCCAGTGACTGTTATCGTTCCGCGGCCCTTTCCTACCCAGTATGCAGAAGCCTCTATTTCTAGTATTGTGCCAAGATTAGGGCCAAAAACAGCAAGGCCATTTACATATCCGACCTGAGCTTCTTCTTTTATTTTTTTATCTGGGCGAGGATTATACTGTCCACTGTTTAATACCCATTCTATGTCTCTGATGGTGATTTTGTTCCTATTCTCATTAATATTTATACCAACAGCTGTCTGAATGATATTCACTGTCTCTCTTCCGTTGGTTGCATATCTTGCTATTAAATCAGTTACATTGTCCTCTGCTTCAAAATTTACCTTCTTCATAGTATTTTCTGCTATCACTTTAATCTCGCTTGGAGATAGCTGTCTGAAATATATTTCCAAACATCTGGAGCGAAGCGCAGGGGATATGCTTTCAGGCCCTCTTGTTGTGGCTCCAATAAGCCTAAAATCAGCAGGAAGTCCATTTTCAAAAATATCATGTATATGCGTAGGTATATTTGTGTCTTCTGAATTATAATAGGAGCTCTCTAAAAATACTTTTCTATCTTCAAGGACCTTTAAAAGTTTATTCATCTGTATAGGCTGTAATTCTCCGATTTCATCTATAAATAATATACCTCCATGTGCCTTTGTAACCGCCCCAGGCTTAGGTTGAGGAATTCCGGCCACTCCCATAGCTCCTGCCCCTTGATATATTGGGTCATGAACAGAACCAATCAAAGGATCAGCTATTCCTCTTTCATCAAACCTTACAGTGGTAGCATCTATTTCAGTAAATTTAGCTTCCTGTCTAAATGGGCAAGTAGCAATCTTTTTTGCTTCTTCTAAAACTAATCTGGCTGCAGCAGTCTTACCTACCCCTGGAGGTCCGTATATGATTACATGCTGAGGATTTGGACTGCATATGGCTGCTTTCAACGACCTAATTCCATCGTCCTGCCCTATTATTTCTTCAAACTTTGTTGGTCTTGTCAATTCTGATAAAGGCTTTGTAAGTTTTATATCACGAAGCTTCTGAAGCTTATCCATCTCTTTTCTTGATTCCTTTTGTATCACTACCTTGTTATTTTGCTGCCCTTTTAACATATTCAAGAAATATAGACCTATTACAACAGCGAAAAAGAATTGAACAATAAAAAATATTTGTGTCACAGTTTTGCCTCCTTTTATAGTCTTTTATTTCATCTTTTCATAGTATTTGCTTAGAGGCTATTTTTATCCAATACAAAAAAATTACCATTTGCACCAAAAAACTAAAAAAAGATGATTGCGGCGCAATATATTGCGCTGCAATCATCTCAAATGTCTAATTTATTATGAAGCAGTTCCTCTTTTAGGCTTTTGTGATTTCCTTGGCTGCTTTTTAGGCGTTTTCTTTATGCCTGGTTCCAAAAGTATCAATTCTGGCTCTTTTTTATCCAGTACTGTTTCTTTCTTTACAATACACTTATCTACATCTTCTCTAGAAGGAATATCGTACATTACATGAAGCATTATTTCTTCTACTATTGCACGAAGTCCTCTTGCACCAGTCTTTCTGTCTAATGCCTTTTGTGCAATCTCTTCTAAGGCATCTTTTTCAAATTCTAAATCCACATTGTCAAGTTCAAGAAGTTTTTGATATTGTTTCACCAAAGCATTTTTGGGCTCTGAAAGTATTTGCATCAAAGCTGCCTTATCTAATGGATTTAGTGTGACTACAATAGGAAGTCTTCCTACAAATTCAGGAATTAATCCAAACTTTAAAAGGTCTTCTGGCATATTTTGAGCCAAAACTTTCCCTATATCCTTTTGCTCTTTGGATCGAACATCTGCATTAAATCCCATAGATTTTTGACCTGTTCTATTTAGTATTATCTTCTCTAGGCCGTCAAAAGCACCGCCACAGATAAAT
>JAUQXG010000107.1 GCA_030834765.1 Lutispora sp. | reverse complement strand
ATCTCTTCTGAAAATGCATTTGGGGCCGATGGAATTGATCAAGAATATCTGATAAAAGCTTATCATGATTGGCAAAAATATATGCATGATCAAGTGGTGGTAGCACCGACTCATTATAGAATTGAGCTAACAGCTCTTAACAATAGAGTAACTTCTTGGGATGGCAATGTATCTACTGATTGGGACTGGAATCAAATCGGTCTGCTTTCTGATACGCCTGAAAAAGCAAAGTAGTAAAAATTTAAATTAGATATACTAAAAATCGTGCTTATAGAGATGAAGGCTAATGGTGAAAACTATGAGCCTTCATCTTTTATCGCAAATAAAATAGATGAAGAGGCTTGAAAAAGCCTTCATGCTATAGCATTTTGAGAGGAGAGCTGAACATGAAAATATTAATAACAGGTTTTGAACCCTTTGGCGGAGAAAAGATCAATCCTGCATATGAGGTGGTCAAAAAATTAAAAGACACAATTTCAGATAGTGAAATTATAAAAATACAAGTACCCGTTGTTTTTAATAGTTCATCTGAAAGAATCATTCAAAAAATTGAGGAAACAAACCCCGATGCTGTTTTAATGATAGGACAGGCTGGAGGCAGATTCAATATATCCGTTGAAAGGGTTGGAATCAATATAGATGATGCCCCCATAAAAGATAATGAAGAAAATCAGCACATCGATATAGCAATAGACAAAGAAGGATTGCCGGCACATTTCTCTACGCTTCCAATAAAGGCTATTGTAAATAGAATAATAATGGAAGGCATCCCTGCAAGCATTTCAAACAGCGCAGGAACTTATATATGCAACCATGTGCTTTATGGAGTATTAAACTATATATACAAAAAAAACTTAGATATCAAAGCCGGTTTTATACACATTCCATTTTTACTAGAGCAAGCTCTTGATAAAGGAGAGATCCCGTCTATGTCACTTGATGCAATGGTGACAGCTATAGAAAAAACCATTGAAGAAATCATAAGCTCAATACGATTTGATAAGGTGATGGGATAAAAAGTTTAAAGACCTTACAGCACAATAGCATATATATTGGATATGGGGATTAGAAAAGATTTAACCTGGAATGATATAATTCCAGGTTGGACCCTATATAATAATGTATAATATAAAGTGGTGATAAAAATGTACGAAGTGTTGTTTGATGAAAAAAAGCAAGATCAAATGAGAGATTATTTCTTGAATTTTCTAAGCAAGTCCGGAGCTAACAAAAAAGTAAAGAAAGGCGAAACCCTTGCAAGTGAAAGGGGCTATATAGGTATTGTTATAAAAGGCAAGCTATGCAAAAATATTGTAAGTTCAAAGGGAAAAGAAAGACTTTTATATGTTTTAAGACCAGGGGAAATTTTGGGAGAAATGAGCTACTTTTGTGGCGGATCTTTAGATGTAATCGTCAGAGCAAAAGATAATTCAGAAGTATCTCTTTTATCAAAAGAAATATTAGATAAAATACTTATAGATAACCCTGAAGTTTATAAATATTTTATACATAGTATGACAAGAAAGTACAGAATCGTAACATTGGAACTTACCAATGCAACCTTTAATGATTCCTATGGAAAAATTGCAGATGCGTTATTACGGATATCTGCTTGTGTTGGCAAAGATTCTGCGGCGAGAAAATGTATTCCTATGAATTATACCCATCAAGAGCTTGCAAATAATATCGGCTGCTCAAGAATAACTGTAACAAAAGGACTTAGCTGTTTTTGTGATAAGGATATCATAGAATATGATGATAAACAGATTATTATAAAAGATGAAAAGGCTTTGATTGAATATATCGATACCATAGGGGAAGAGTAAGCCTTTCTTATCTTTCCAATGATAATTAAAACCCCCTGCTATGGTAATCATACATGCACCTTACGAATATATTATTAATGGCATATTATTTAAAATATTATTCGGAAGGGGCGGTGTTTGTGGACAATTTAAACACATTATTTCTTCTAGGCGGTTTCACTCCTTTGCTGCTTTTTATCATTGCGATTGGTCTTTATATACTATTTGCCCTTGGCCTTTATGGCCTGGCTAAAAATGAAAAGATAAGAAATGAGTGGTTTTCCTTTGTCCCATTTCTTCAATTCTATATCATAGGTAAGATACTTAAAAAAGTAAAAATCGGCACTTATAAAATACCAATGTTGGAATTAGTCCTACCCTTAGCTCCAATTGCTGTTATGATAGCTGGAAATATCTTAAATGTAATCCCTGTCTTAGGAAATTTTTTGCAATTAATATTAAATCTTGCCTATGTCCTATTTAGTATTATAGTGCTGTACAATCTTTATAAGAGATATAAGGGCAATAAGGCCATGATAATGATCGCACTCAG
>JAUQXG010000106.1 GCA_030834765.1 Lutispora sp. | reverse complement strand
AAAAAAATAATATTAATTTTATAAAAAGCAGCACTGTTTTAAGTATTAATGAAGAAAATAAGACAATAACAGTTGGAGAAGAAACTTTGGCATATGATTCCCTCGTTTTAACGCTGGGAAGCAGCAGCTTTATTCCACCTATCAAGGGCGTTGAAAAACAAAATGTCTTTACCATCCGCTCCTTTGAAGATGCTGACAAAGTGAAGCAAGCAGCCAAAGAAGGCAAGATCTTCACTATTATCGGCGGCGGGCTTTTAGGCTTAGAAATGTCTTGGGCTATCAAACAAACTGGTGCCAATGTGAATATTATCGATAATGGTTCTAGACTTTTATCAAGGCAAATTGATGAACAAGGTGCTGTACTGCTTTATGAAGCCATTAAAGAGAAAGGCATAAACATATACTTGAATGCTCAAACACAAGAAATCTCTGGAAATGAAAAAGCGGAGTCCGTAAAACTAGCAGATGGCACTGTAATTCCTTCAGATTTTGTAATCTTATCCACTGGTGTAAAAGCAAATCTAGATTTAGTAAAAGATTGCAATATAGAAATTGGCAGAGCCATCAAAGTCAATGAGTATATGCAAACTTGCAGCGAAGGAATTTTTGCTGCAGGGGACGTAGCTGAAATAAATGGTAAAAACTTTAGCATATGGCCTATCGCAATGGCTCAAGGTAAAATAGCCGGAGCTAATGCAGCGGGAGCCAATAAAAAATATGATGAGATTTCCCCTCATACACAGCTAAAGATCAAAGATATCACTATGTTTTCAATAGGTGACATCAGCACTTCGCCTGATTGTAAAGAATTTAGCTTAATGGATAAAGCAGCAAACAAATATGTAAAGCTATTTATTAGAGATAACAGGATAACAGGTGCAATCGTATTTGGAGATCCATCACTGCCTATGAAAATAAAAAAAGCTGTTGATTCACGAGTGGATATAGCTTCCATAGGTGAAAATGCTCGCATTGAGGATATCTTAAACAATATCTAAATTTAAAGCATGAAACATAAATAGGATTTTATTTACGCTGTTTATGTTTCATATTTAATTTTTTGATAATTCTTTAAATAGCAACTTTGCTAATTTTTATGATATATTAGATATCAGCGAATCTTTTATGAGGTGCTTTATGGATTTAAGTATAGCAATGAATCAAACTTTAATTCTATTTATAATAATTGGTATGGGATATATCTCAGGTAAAAAAGGCATTTTAACTGAAGATGTTCAAAAGTCTTTGTCCACGATTCTTTTAAACATCGGTTTACCTTGTCTTGCTTTATCTTCAGCTAACTTTCAATATTCTATTGAAGTTTTGCCTAATATCATCAAGATTGCATCCATAACAGTAATAAGCTATATTGTAGTAATCGGGTCAAGCATGTTGCTTGCAAAATCTCTAAAACTTAAAAATGGTGCGTATAATGCATTTATTTCTCTAATTGTCTTTGGAAATGTAGGATTCATGGGATATCCTGTAGCTTTTGCGTTTTTTAAGGAGATTGGCGTTTTCTATGCTTCTGTGGCAAACCTTATATTTACTCTTCTTCTTTGGACATACGGACTGCTTCTTTATGATACTCAGAAAAAAATAGATGTGAAGAAGCTTTTTAATATTGGCACACTATCTTCAGTTGTTACAATACTTCTCTTTCTATTTCAGATCAAATTACCTTATGTGATTCAGACGGCTCTAGACTTAACAGGAAAAATGACAGTTCCTATATCTTGCATTCTCATTGGTGCTATGATTGCAGGAGTCCATATCAATAAGCTCTTTAAAGATTCAAGGGTGTTTATTATATCCTTTGTAAAACTTCTTGTTATACCAATTGCTACCGCATTTATATTAAAGTTTTTAAATATGAATGACATGGTTATTTCAATTTGTGTACTTATGGCAGCGATGCCTTCAGCAGCTACAAATGCAATATTTGCAAAACAATATAACAGCGAACCAGAATTTGCATCCATCGGCGTATTTATGACTACCCTTTTCAGTATTATGACACTCCCAATAATCGTCTATATACTTATAAATTTTGTTTTGCAGAATGGTTAAATTAAGCTACATTGGAAATAATAATATCTAAACTGTACTCCATTGATTTTTTGAATAGTTTATGTTAATATCTATTAGTCACATAAATATGGGGGTAGATGGGTGCTGGTGTGCCTTCTGGTCTTCAAAACCAGTTCGGGGGGTTGGTAGCTTCCTGGGTGGGTTCGATTCCCACATACTCCCGCCAATTGAAAAGCATTATGATACATATAGAATGAAAAGCATAAGCTTCCCTTTATGGAAAGCTTATGCTTTATTTGTATTCAAGTATGTAGATAATATGAATAACTTATTGTTGAATTTGATAGCTTACTATACTTTCACCTTTGCTAAGCCATGCTGCACATTTAGGAACATCTACATACTTTTAGCGATTGTTTAGTGTATAGGGAACTATTTTATAATATATGTTATCCCTATGGATTTCTTCCCGCAATGGCTGGAGATAACACAGCCTGCATTTGTTA
>JAUQXG010000105.1 GCA_030834765.1 Lutispora sp. | reverse complement strand
ATAAATAGTAAATAAATCATCATCTATTCGAGCATCTGGAGCAATTTCCATTCCTCCGCCAATATCTTTTCCATTACAAATAAATATACTGTTTAGCTTTTCTTTTATTATTATGTTATGATCTATATTTATTTCAAAGTTTTTATTTTTATAAAATAAAATAGAAACTAAAGCTCCAATCAAAAATGATAAAAACCCTTTTAATACTTTAGATGCTTTATTCACTCGATATGTAGTATCTCCGCCAAGGCCAACATCTGAAACATTAATAAAATACTTTTCTCCCATAGAACCGTCATATTTTATGAATTTACACATTCCAATATTACATTTTTTATATATTCCACATTTTAAAATACGAATGATATCTTCTGGTTTTTTTGATAAGCCTAAAGTCTTTATGAAATCAGAACCTGTTCCCATTGAGAGAATTGCTAAGCTGACTTCTTTATTGAGAATCTTTCCATTTTCGAGAAATCCATTGACTACTTCATTTAGTGTTCCATCCCCACCAACAGCTAATATGATTTTATATCCATCTAATATAGCTTTTCTAGAAAGCTCTATGGCATGCTCAGGATATTGAGTATATACATAGTCCATGCTAATTTTATTGTCTTTAAATTTCTGATAAATATTAGGCCATAATCTGCCTGTAGATTTAGCAGCTGAAACTGGGTTCACTATAGCTAATATATCGCTTCTCATATTGCCCCCCAAAAAGTATATTTTATCTGTAAAGAACCTGGTATAAATACCAGGTTCTTTAGCTATTCTAAAAATCCTAAATCAATTTCAACTGCATCGCCTATAATCTTATAAATATCTGAAAAAATTCTACTAAATACAACCTCTGCATTTAAATATTCAGCAATATCAGGGTTTAATGAAACGATTTGATATAAGCTCTGAATTTGATTCATCTTATCATCATCAAGTTTTTGCCCTGACATTTGCAAGGTTTGAACTTCAAATTGCTTTTTCTTAAAATCACTGAGCATTTCTTTTGTCTTTGGATTCGCGTTGACCTTTACTTTCGCGGCTTTTAAAACCTTATATTCAGGGCTATCAGCTAATGCTTTTGCTAGTTCATGGGCTTTATCGTACATATACATAAAGATTCCTCCTCTATTTATAATCTGCTCTATGGGTACGTTTAAATTTCCATTATTATAGGAAGTATCATTGGATTTCTTTTTGTTTTTCCATATAAAAATTCTTTTAAACTATCTTTCACTTGTGATTTTATAGTTCCCCATTCCGTTATCTGTTTTTCTTCGCACTTGCATAGTGTATCTCTTATAATTAACCTTGATTGTTCCATCAAGTCCTCTGATTCTCTTACATAAACAAATCCTCTTGATATGATATCTGGTCCTGCTACAACTAAACCTGTTTCCTTGCTTATTGTGACCACGACAACGATTAAACCATCTTGTGATAGATGTTTTCTATCTCTTAAAACAATATTTCCTACATCACCTACACCTAAACCGTCAACAAGTACTTTTCCTGCCATAACAGTTCCTGCTATTCTTCCAGTGTCTTTTGTAAATTCCATTACTACTCCATTGTCTGCAACAAAAATATTTTCTTTTTTTATTCCCATTTGCTCTGCAATTTGGGCATGCTGCTTTAAATGTCTGTATTCTCCATGAACAGGTATAAAGAATTTGGGCTTAACTAACGCAAGAAGCAATTTTAACTCTTCTTGGCATGCGTGCCCCGAAACATGTATATCAGCTAATGATTCATAAATAACTTCAGCACCTTTTTTGAAAAGCTGATTTATAACTCTAGTTACTAGCTTTTCATTTCCTGGTATTGGTGTGGAAGATATAATTACCATATCACCAGGAACGATAAAAATTTTCTTGTGATCTGATGTAGACATTCTGGCTAAAGCTGACATAGGCTCACCTTGACTGCCTGTTGTAATAATTACAATTCTATTTGGAGGATATTTATCAACCTGATCAATATCTATTAAAAGACCTTCAGGCATATTTATATAACCAAGTTCACTTGCAACTCCAATTACATTGACCATGCTTCTTCCAGAAATAGCTACTTTCTTGTCAAACATTACAGCTGCATTTATGACTTGTTGTATTCTGTGTACATGAGATGCAAAAGTTGCAACGATTATTCTTTGCTTTGCTGACCTAAATATATCAATGAAAGTTGAACCTACTGTACTTTCTGACATAGTATAACCTGGTCTTTCAACATTGGTACTATCGGATAATAAAAGCAGAACACCTGATTTGCCCAATTCGGCAAATCTATGTAAATCCATTATCTCTCCATCAATTGGATGGTAATCAATTTTAAAATCTCCAGTATGAATTATAGTACCTACTGATGTATGAATTGCTATAGCAACTGAATCAGCTATGCTATGATTTGTTTTTATGAACTCAACGTCAAAGTCTCCAATTTTATGAGTTTCTTTCGCCTTAACCACCCTTAAATCTACATTTGTAAGCATTGTAAACTCTTTTAACTTTTTTTCTACCATTCCTAATGTTAGTCTTGTTCCATATACAGGTACATTTAGTTGTGGCAATACATAAGGTAGTGCTCCAATATGATCCTCATGTCCGTGGGTAAGTACAATTGCTTTTACACGTTCTTTGTTCTTTTGTAAGTATGTAATATCCGGAATGACTAAATCTATTCCCAACATTTCTTCATCTGGGAACATTAGTCCGCAATCAATTAATATGATGCTCTCCTTATACTCTACTGCCATCATGTTCTTTCCGATCTCTTGCAGTCCACCAAGGGGAATCATTTTTATCTTTTCTTTTACTTTTGTCACTAGTATCCATCCTTTCAAAATATCCGATCATTAAACTAAATATATTATACTTTATCTTTCTATAAAACTCAAAGGGCCAAACGAATACAATTTTATTATTATAAATATTATCCATATTATAATGTTATATACAAAAGTTTTAATCAAAAAAATAGTACTGCAACTTAATGCAGTACTATTTTTTTTCGCAACTGCCACAATAGCCATGAAACTTAAGATTATGGTTTGTAACAGTAAAGTTATATTTCTCTTCAACTTCTTTTTCAAGTTGCTCTAATAAATCCTCTTCAACCTCTATTACATTACCACACTTGGTGCATATTAAATGATGATGCTGATGATCTTCATTGTGGTTTAGCTCGTATCTGCTACGTCCATCATCAAAGTTATGCTTATAAACAATTTCTAATTCATCAAACATTTGCATTGTCCTATAAACAGTTGCAAGTCCGATTTCAGGGCATCGGTGCTTTACAATATCATATATTTCTTCAGTACTCAGATGCTTACCTTTATTGTCGTATACCACATCTAATATGCATCTTCTTTGTGGTGTAAGTTTGCACCCTTTTTGCTTGAGTTTCTCTTTTAAAACATCATATTCATATGACATTTAATCAACTTCTTTCCAATATTTTAATTATATTTTATTATCAATTGAGAACTTTGTCAAATTATTATTTCATTATTAATATAATTTTCTCATTATAGTGAATTCTTTTAAAAAACATGGTATTATATTCAAATCCAGGAAATCCTACTGGTTTTGTTTATACAAGAGAAGAACTTCAAATGTTAGGTGAAATTGCAAAAGTATTAAAGCTTATAACAATAGATAATTAAAATAAAAAAGCCGCATAGCGGCTTTTTTATTTTAATTTGACTCTTCTTTTACTAATTCTTCATATGCATCGATTACTGCATTTAATTCTTCTTCATCTTCAATTCCGACTAAAATATCTTCACCGCTTTCATCTTGCTCAATCCTTAATACATAGGCCTCATCAACTATTTCGGCTTCTGGATCTCTAGAATCATCTCTCGGCAATAAAATGGCATACTCATTTTCATCAACTTCCAAAGTTGCAACTACTTCAAATTCGGTTTCATTTCCGTCTTCATCATATAGCACTATCATGTCCATTTCTTCACTCATTATAATCACCTCATTATTTTAGATAAAGTTATTTTATATCACAAGGTAAATCGTGTCAACTAAAATGGCTATTTATTCTTTAAATCAAGATATCCTTGCAAAATGAATATTGCCGCTATTTTATCAACAACTAATTTTCTTTTTTTTCTACTAACATCAGCTTCGATTAAAGTTCTTTGAGCTGCACTAGTAGTTAGTCTTTCATCCCATAAAACTATTTCAATATCCTTAAAGTTCTCTTTAACTATGTCTGCAAATTCTATGGTTTTTTGTGCTCTTGGGCCAACAGTATTGTTCATATTTTTAGGAAAACCCACTACAATAGTATTTATTCTTTTTTCGCAAATCAATTCTTCCAGTCTTTTTAAATCCTTAGCAATGCTTGTTCGCTTTATAGTTTCAATTCCTTGTGCAGTCCAGCCAAGCTCATCACTGATAGCCACACCTATTGTTCGATCCCCAACATCCAATCCCATTATGCGCATTTTATTATCCTTTCTCTTTTGAACTAGACTATTTTTATACAAAAATCTGAACAATATGCACTACAGTAACCACATAGTAAGCATTTTTCACGATCTACGTACACTTTGTCATTTATTCTTCTTAAAGCTCCCTGAGAGCAGGCATTTATGCATTCCCCGCATCCCTTACACCAAAAATCAATAAGTAGTCTTCGTGTCTTATCATTTATCTTTGAGGCTATTTCTACCGGTACTTCTTTATTCTCAAAAATAAAAGTATTACACATTACTTCTTCTATAGACTGCATGCCCACTGCTATGGAGTGAATATGTGAGTTTTTCAGAACAAAACTGAAGCATTCAGAAACATTTTTGTTTAGATTACCTCCTCCTAGTGGTTTCATAGCATAGATACCTTTACCTTTATTATATGCATTTTCAATTGCTTTTAACATTTGAGATATGTTTCCATCAATTATTCCCAGACCATTTTTATTTACAATTGGATGCACTACTTCTATTTCATTATATTTGCATGCAGCATCAATACCTTGAATAGCATGAGTTGATATACCAATTGCTCTAATTAAACCTTTTTCTTTTGCCTTTATTAAATATTCTATTGCTTCATAATGGCCTCTAATAGTGTGATCACTTTCCTGTTCGTGCAAAGAAAATATATCTATATAATCTGTACCAATTTCTTTTAACGCCTTTAATAGGCTCTTTTCCGCTCCTTCACTGGAGTAGGCATATGACTTAGTAGAAATAACTATCTTTTCCCGCTTTTTACTAGTGGCTTTTTTTATATATTCGTAATTCTGATAGAGTTCAGCTGTATCTAAAAAGTTTATGCCAAGATCAATGGCTTTTTCAATTACTTCTGCCCCATCTTCAATAGAAAGATTCGCCTGCAATGGGCTAATTGTCAGACTGCCAAAGCATAATCTTGATATATCTATATCAGTATTACCTAATTTCCTATATTCCATTGTTTACCTCATTAATTGATGGCTTTATTCATTTATTTTATGAAAAGGAAGTTGAAATATATTGCTTTTACAATCTACCAACTTCCTTTTATAAAATATACTCATATCAAATTATATTGTATTTCATCTTACTTCTACATAATATTTTACTAGCTCTTCTAAAAGTTCATCTCTCTCAAGCTTTTTAATTAAGCTTCTTGCATTGTTATAGCTAGTAATATAAGTTGGATCTCCAGATAATATATAACCCACTATTTGGTTTATTGGATTATAACCTTTTTCTTTTAAAGATTTGTATACTGTTAACAATATCTCTGATGGTGAAAACTTTTCTTCCTTTTCAACCTTAAAATTCATTGTTTCATCAAAATTAGCATTTCCCATAAATATCACCTCTAGTATTATTTATATCTTATTTTAATATTAATATACATCCGTTTACATTGCAAGGTTATTGCTATATAAACCATAACAAAATATGCTAGTTTCGATTATTATTTCGAATTATTTAATTTGTAGTTCCAGTATGCTTGGAATATGTTTTAAAGCTTCTTTCAACTTGGATTTATCCTTGGCACCGCCTTGTGCCATATCAGGTCTTCCTCCGCCGCTTCCACCAGTTAGTTTCATTATTTCTTTGATTAAGTTACCTGCATGCACACCAGAAATGACTGCCGATTTAGTTGCCATCGCGATCATTGTAATTTTTTCCTCATCAAATGAAGTTAGTACTATGATTCCCTTATCTAACTTATCTTTGAATTTATCTCCCATATTTCTTAATTCATCAGCATTCATATTTTCAAAATCGGCTACAATATATTTTACCCCTTTAATATCTTTAGCATCTTGAATATAATTATCAATAGTTCCTGATGCAATCTTTGATTTAATTTCTAACAATTCTTTCTCATTTTCTTTTAGTTCTCTATTTAATTGCTCAATTTTTCTTATACACTCTGAAGGATTCGCTTTTAGAGAAAGTGATATTTCATGTATAAGCTTCTCTTTTTCCTTTAGATATTCATAAACACTATAGCCTGTTATAGCTTCTATTCTTCTCACGCCAGCGGCAACGCCACCTTCAGAAACGATCTTAAAAAGTCCAGCTTGGCTGGTATTTGATAAATGTGTCCCTCCGCATAGTTCAGTACTATAGCTGCCCATTTTAACAACTCTAACTACATCTCCATACTTCTCTCCAAATAGAGCCATAGCTCCCATACTTTTCGCTTCATTTATACCAGTTTCTTTAATTGATATTTCAAGGCTTTCAAGTATAGATCTATTGACTTCTTCCTCAATTTTCATCAACTCGTCTTCTGTTACCGGCTTAAAATGTGAAAAATCAAATCGTAAATGTTTTTCTGTTACAAAAGAACCTGCCTGTTCAACATGTTCACCTAGGGTGTTTCTCAGTGCTTTCTGAAGCAAATGTGTTGACGAATGGTTCCTAGCTATAGCCATTCTCCTCGTTTTGTCAATCTTCGTTCTGCATGCATCATTTACAGTGATTTCTCCTTTCACTATTTTGCAATAATGTGCAAACCTATCTCCAACAACCTTTTTGCAATCATATACTTCAATTTCAAATTTCTCACTATAAATTTTTCCTGTATCGTTAATTTGACCGCCGCTTTCTGCGTAAAAAGGTGTCTTATCAAGGATTATGATAACATCCTCACCTTCTTGTGCTGAGTCAACAATTTCACCTTCACTGATTATTGCTTTAACGATGCTATCAGATTCATATTCTTTATATCCAATAAATTGAGTGCTTATACTATCATCAATCTTTGCAAAAAAGTCTTTTTTCCATCCTTCAATGTTGTTGTTTGCTCTCGCTGCTCTTGCTCTTTCTCTTTGTATTTTCATTTCTTCTTTAAAAGCATCTTCATTTACGCTAAGTCCTTGCTCTTCCAATACGTCCTTTGTAAGATCCAGCGGAAAACCATAAGTGTCATATAGTTTAAAAGCACTTTCTCCTGACAATGTCTTTTGATTTTTTTCTTGCATTTCTTCTATTAATCCTTGAAGAATGGATAAGCCTTGATCAATGGTTTCATTGAATCGCTTTTCCTCCATTTCTATTACGCTTAAAATATGGTTTTTCTTTTCTTCAAGTTCAGGATAAGCATTATTAGATACTTCTATTACTTTTTTAGCAATTTCATTCAAAAATGACTCATTTAGTCCTAATAGCTTACCATGCCGTGCAGCTCTTCTCAATAACCTTCTCAGCACATAGCCTCGACCTTCATTAGATGGTAAAATACCATCGGAGGTCATAAATGTAACACTTCTAATGTGGTCAGTAATCACTCTTATGGATGTATCTATTTTACTATCAAATCCATACTCAACTCCTGCCATCTGACAAATATAATCAAGTATAAACTTTACAGTATCTACTTCAAATAAATTATTTACATCTTGCATGATTACAGCCATTCTTTCAAGACCCATTCCTGTATCAATATTGGGTTTTTCCAGCAGATTATAGTTTCCTGCTTCATCCTTATCATACTGTGTAAAAACTAAATTCCAAAATTCAATAAATCGATCACAATCACAACCTAGTTTGCAATCGGGCTTTCCACAACTCCTATTTAATCCTCTATCAAAATATATTTCAGAGCAAGGTCCACAAGGTCCTAATCCATGCTCCCAAAAATTATCTTCTTTACCCATTCTAACGATTCTATCACTTGGTACTCCAATTTCCTTATTCCAGATTTCAAAGGCATCGTCATCATCCAAATAAATAGTAACCCATAATTTATCTACAGGCAGACTTAGGGTTATTGTGCAGAATTCCCAAGCCCATGCAATTGCTTCTTTTTTAAAATAGTCACCAAAAGAGAAATTTCCCAGCATTTCAAAAAAAGTACCATGTCTGGCAGTTTTTCCGACTCTTTCAATATCCGGTGTACGAATACATTTTTGACAGGTGGTAACTCTTTTATCTGGAGGTGTTGCCTGACCAGTGAAATAGGGTTTTAATGGTGCCATGCCTGAGTTTATTAATAATAAACTTTTATCATTATGAGGCACAAGAGATGCACTCTTTAGTCTTAAATGATTTTTAGACTCAAAAAAGCTAAGAAATTCTTCTCTAATCTGATTTAATCCAAGTTTCTCCATAAAAATCTTCCTCCTTTAGTTTGAAAATAAATAAAAAAACCCTTCATCCCTGATAGGGACGAAGGGTTACTTCGCGGTACCACCCTAGTTGCCAAAATGGCCACTCTAAGCATTATGTAAATGCTATTATGCGTTAACGCCTGCTACGCCCTTTGGATGCTCAGCAGTAGCTTCAATACTTCATACGAGGACTTTCACCAGCCATCCCCTCTCTAAAGAAATGAATGTATTTACTAATCTGCTTCAACGCATTATAAATCTTATAAAAATTATATATTAGGCTATTTTATTTGTCAACTCTTGCTATTTTATACCTCTAATAAAGTATCTTAATATCAATCTAAATGATGCTATAACAGGCAATGCTATTAGCATTCCTGTTATTCCTAAAGTCTTTGCACCAATAACGATTGATAATATTACATATACTGGATGTATGCCTACACTCTCACCAATAATTTTAGGTGTAATAATATCACCTTCTAATTGCTGAATTACTATAAACCCAATTGTGACATATATCGCTTTATTTATAGAGTCCATAAAAGCAA
>JAUQXG010000005.1 GCA_030834765.1 Lutispora sp. | reverse complement strand
TGGGTCAGATAAAAGGTATTGCTTCAATATAAAAGGAAGAAGCAATACTCTTTTTGTTTTTGAAGCTGCCATAGATCTATTATCACATGCCACAATTACAAAGATGAAAGACCTTGATTACCAGGAGGATCATAGAGTAATTGGAGGAGGAGTATCTTCACTTTCATTGTTCCAATACCTTGAAGATAACACTGGCATAAAAAATATAGTACTTTGCCTAGATAATGATGCAGCTGGTGAAGAGGCTTCACTAAGAATTACAAAAGAGCTATTAAAAAAGGGTTATGAGGTGTCAGAGGATTTTCCTTCATCAGGCAAGGACTGGAATGATTATTTGAAAAGCATTAAAGGGGGCAATAAATAATGAGAGTAAACAAAAAAGCGACTATATTGCACATAGCCGCTCAAGAATATAATGAGACTTATATAAGATTTCTTAACGAACTTCTTAATTGCTCAAAAGATGGAATTATCTATAACTTTATTATAAATAATCAGGATGAAATAATCAACAAGGTTTTTGAAGGTAATAGAAATAGCTATTACGAATGCTATGTAACACTTGTTAAAGATAAATATATAACCCTAAAAGGCCTAGAACTGCATATTTTGCCATGGAATGATACAACACTGTTTTCTATGAAATATAACCTTCAGCAAAAGAATAAGAGAGCCTATAGGAAAGATGCGGTTCAAGATCAAATAACATTCTCAAAATATGCATCAGAAACATTGGGCAGTTCATCAGAAGTAAAAGAAGAGCTGCTGCCTATCAGTGATAAATGGGAAAACCTTAAAGGCATAAAAATACCCAGAAACTTTAAAGATTTATTGTCAGGCCAAGTAGATTCATTTAATTATACCAAAGAGAAAATACGATACCTTCTAGGATTAATAGCCATAGCCAATTCAAACGAAGAAATAAAGGCATTTAATGTACAATATACACATAGCAAATTAAGTGAAGTATTTGAAGAGAATACTATAGCCTTGTCTACATGTTATTATGTCCATAATCAGCTTATAAAGGATGAAATTATAACAGTATATAAAGATCCAGCAGGATATAATAATCTCCGCATAAACGGCTGTAAAGAAGGTTTCAGGAAGGGCTATATAGCAGTTCCATATCTTATTTTCCAGAAAGTATTTAAAGCCATGGAAACAGCAGCCATCAAAATATTCTTTGATGTAGCCTTCAAGCTGAACAATGGAGAAAACGGAAAAGGGAAAGCAGATAATAATAAACCAGTAATATTTAAAGCAGATATAAATGCAACCAATAACAAAGAATCAATAATTAGGCATACTAAGACATTAGAAAGACTAAAAAAACGCAGCAGAAGCGAAATGCTAAAGCTGTTTTCAGGAACTGAAGGTCGACCAGGATTAAACAGCATATTTAATATAGATCTTCATGCAATCAAAAAAGGACTTATATATATCAGGATGAAAACACAATACATCATTCAAAAAAGTGAGGCAGCTAAAGCCTCATTTTTTAGTGCAGCGGATCGATTCAAGAAGAAGGCCGCCATAGTTAAAGATACTCTAATAGATACAGCAATAAGCCTTAACGATAAAGAGTTTGATAGTGTAGTAGAGAAGCTTAGAAAAGCTAATACAAGAGCAATTAAAGCAGTTATAAAGGTAGTTAATAATGAAATCATTATCGGCAATAAAATAAATGATATCGTATCATACATAAAAGCTGTATATGATAGATATATGAGTGGTGAGAGAATACAACTGTCACTAGATGATATAACAGCAGATAATGTAGAAAAGCTTTCTGATCCATACGAAGCCATTTGGATGAGTATGGAATAGTAGTAATTCAGAAAAATTAACTTATGCCATAGGCATAGGGCTTTTTATTGCCCTTAAATGTAAATATATTGAATAAAAGGGTTAATGTGGAGAGAGGTTGAATTTGTGATCGGCAATATTAATAGTCATAGCGACCAGTATTCCCACAAACAATATTTTTTTATAGGTTAATTCTAAAATTATGATGGGAATTAATCTGGAATTCTAAAATAGTGTATTCTATCGTTTAGCAAATTCTAAAAAAATGATTATTGTATTAGCTGATGCATTGAGATATAAAGGCTGGGAGGATGATATAAGCTCCTATCTAGTTATAAGCTTTTAAGAAGTATAAGCATATATGTGCGGTGAAAAATCCTAACGAATTTTTATTGAATTGTAATGAGGATGAAAGCCCAAGGGCTTTCATTTAATATATTACGGGCTGAAGAAAAATAAACGGATTACAGAATGCGTAATATGAGCTATTCTGTAGAAATTAAGAAAATATTATTGTATTTATTTCGTTTAATCGATATAATCGTCTTAATAATAGTATAGTTGTGTTTGCGAGGTGTAAAATGAACGAATACCTTAAACCGCAAGAAATAGGTGATAAGTGGGGAGTAACAGCAAGACAAGTACAATTTCTGTGTAAAAATGGAAGGATAGTTGGAGCTATTAAATTTGGGAATACATGGGCAATTCCCCAAAATGCAGAGAAACCAATTGATAAGAGAATAAGATTAAAAGAAAAGTAAATAAGATTCCTAATTTAGTGCAGAAAACATAACATATCTTTTATAAAAATATTACTTATGTGAGGGACTTTGTTGATGAAATCATATCATTTTAAATTTATAGATTTATTTTCAGGAATAGGGGGATTCCATCAAGCCATGAGATTTTTAGGTGGTGAATGTGTTCTCGCTTCAGAAATAAATGAAGCATGTGTTGCTACGTATAGAGAAAATTTCAAAGGGACTGATGTTAGAGGGGATATAAGAAAAATCAAACCAGAGAATATACCAAATTTCGATGTGTTATGCGCGGGATTTCCCTGCCAACCTTTCAGTAAAGCTGGAGCACGAAGAGGGTTTCAAGATGAAAGTAGAGGAGATTTATTTCATGTAACTATGAAAATTTTAGATGCACATCCTGAAACGAAGTTTGTTATATTAGAGAATGTCAGAAATTTGGCAGATAGGACAGAAAATTGGGAGGTAATAAAAGCTGAACTAATGCAAAGGAATTTTTATATAACAGAAGAGCCAATTATTTTATCACCATCTAATTTTGGAATACCGCAAATGAGAGAGAGAGTATATATCCTTGGAATAAATAAGGATATTCGCAATAATCAGATACTAAAAAATGGATATATTCATTTAGAGGATTTAGGATTAAAG
>JAUQXG010000104.1 GCA_030834765.1 Lutispora sp. | reverse complement strand
GTGCATTATATTTTTATAATTCCCCTGCACTTTTATAAGCTCTTCTCTAATAAAATCCATGCCCAAATTGCCTGTAATGGAATATAAAAAAGCTATTCCCATCAATACAAGCCCAGACCCCAAGCTACTTAAAATCAAATATTTCATAGCAGCTTTTAAATTTTCCTTTTTATCCTTTACAATGACGATTCCGCAAGAAGCAATGGAACTGATTTCTATAAAAACAAAGCAGTTAAATATGTCATTAGAATATACAATCCCTAAAAGTGATGCAATAAGAAGATTACACAGTGTATAAAAAAGAGGCACCCTTTTTTCTTTTACATCATGATCAATGCTATATATGGATGCCCATAAAATAAGAAATGCGATAAATGTAAATAAAAGTCCAATAAATCCTTCAAAAATTCCTATTTTTAATTCAATACCCCAAGGAGCAGAAAAATGTCCTACCTTATACTTAAAATCACCAATAAGCTCAATATTATAAAGCAGGTACGCCGATAGACAAACACTTATCCCCATAGTGATTACACTTAGTTTCTTAATTATCCCTATATTTTTAATCATGGGCATGGTAAATGCAGATATTAGAAGTAAAAGTATTATAATTAAGGGAAAATTTTTAACTATTTCCATCCGGTCTCCTCCTTTTCTGATATTTCATCTAATTCAATCGTTCCATATTCTTTGTAAATCATTATAGTCAAAGCAAGGGCAAATGCTGTAACACTCACGGCCACAACTATTCCAGTAAGCATTAAGGAAGTGGGTATTGGATTTATATAACTAGCTGCTTCTTTAAATTCTCCTCTTATGATTGGCGCATCCTTACCCTCTATGTATCCTTTTGCTGCAAAAAATAAAAATACAGCTGTGTCCATAATGTTCATGCCAATTATTTTTTTTATAAGATTGCTATGAAATAAAAGAGTACTAAAGCCAATACCAAACAAAATAATGGAAAAGACTTCATAATAATTCGTGATAAGTCTGCTCATCTAAAGCTCTCCTTCATCAAATAAAGAGTAAAATGCAAAAATAGTAAATCCCACTATAATTCCTACAGCTATATTAAGTGGCAAAAGCAATCCCCCACTTAGTATATTGCCTGGGGTGCCCAGAGGTATCTGAAATAAATGCAGGTCAGCGCCGCCAGTAATAAAGCTGTACCCTTTCAGTATTCCATATGCTAGCAGGGCAATTGACATAGAATGCATAACAATTTTGTAGTTTATAATCTTTTTTATCATCTCGGGACCATATATCAATTTATACAGTACTAGACTTGCGCCAATAACAGTTCCACCAGAAAAGCCTCCCCCTGGTGAAAGGTGACCATTGAAGATGACATATATTCCAAAAATCTGAATATAAGGTATAACAATTTTACCTATTTCTTTTAAAATAATATCATTCATACTATGACTTGCCCCCTGTCCCCTTTAATAAAGCAAGCACACAAATTACAGAAGTAAAAAGCACGGTAGATTCTCCAAAAGTATCATAGGCTCTATAATCAAGAATAATACCTGCAATGAGATTCATAGCTCCAGTCTCTTCTAGTCCCTTATCCAAATATCTTTGTGATACATAATTATTAACTGGGCTATTTGGATCACCAAATTCAGGAAGTTCTGCTACACCGAAAAGCAGTATAATTATAAGAATTAATGAAAGAGTAACTGACATAATAATTTTCATTTCTTTACACCTCTCACTCTTTTTAAGGTTAGTACAAAAAGAAGTGTTGTGATGCCTGCTCCTACAGCAGCCTCTGTGATGGCAAGGTCCGGAGCATTAAGAATTTCCCAAAGTATAGCCATTATAAGACTATAGGACATAAATATAATAATCGAGGCAAGAAGATTTTTTGTAATTGAAACTGCTATTGAACATCCAACTAGGAATAGTAACATAATTATGCTAAATATCTCCATTCATTATAACCTCATCATATTGTTTTTTGTTTCTTTTAACTTCTGCCTTCGCTATTAAATGGGTTGCCGTTGGATTCGTAAGCCATAAGAAAATGATTATAAGCAATAGCTTCATAGATGCAAAATGGAAGCCACTCACCATCATCAATGAACTCGTGCAAAGAAATGCACCTAATGTATCACACTTTGCTGCACTATGTGCTCGGGACAAAACATCTTTAAACCGAAAAAGTCCTAAAGTGCCTACACCAAAGAAAAAAAGTCCACTTAGCATAAAAATCATAATAAAAAACAACTTCATTCCCTCTTCCTCCTAACTTTCTACATATCTTGAAATTAGTACAGTAGCTACAAAATTTATTAAGGCATACACTAAAACCACATCGAGAAAAAATGTCTCTCTTAGGATAAACGCAACAATAGAAATTAGAATCATGGTTTTTGTGCCGATAACATTTACAGCTATGAGTCTATCAGCAAGCTTAGGTCCTTTTATAGCTCGGATAAGACAAAATATAATTGTAAGAGATAAAAACAAAGCTGAAGAAATTAATAATTTTAATAGCATACTATTTCTCCTCTATTTGAATCAATAATTTTTCAAAAGTAGAATTAGTTAAGGATTCTCCATATTCTTCATTCAAACAATGGATTATAAATTCATCTCCATCTATGGATACGGTAATTGTTCCAGGTGTTAAAGTAATTGAATTTGCTAGAATAGTTTTAGATAAATTATTCTTGAGAGTGGTTTTAAATTTGACCAAACACGGCGAAATACTTATTCGGGGATTAAGGACTATCTTCGCTACTTGAATATTTGCAATAAATATTTCTTTTATGAGGAGAAAAATAAACTTTACATATAATGTAACCTTATTAAACTTAAAAAAGTTACTTAAATGCATAAAAGTAAACACATTGCTATTTATATACGATATTAAAAAGGAAAATATTATGCCAAATACTACTATCTCCAAGCTAATTTTTTCACATAATATAATCCAAAACATCAGTAACAATAAAAATTTCATGTTATCCCCCCAAAGCTTAGCTGATTATACAACAAATAATTGATTTTTAACTTAAACAATTTGCTTAAATATTCAAAATTTATTAAATACTATGATTATTATACATGAAGTAAGCCATAATTAAAATATTATATTAATACTTTTATTTTTTTATTATAATAAATTTTAGCTAGGTTGCTGAAATATTAACTATCTTGTGCTGATAACAATCCAAGCAGACTTCCTAAAATTCCTAATATTATGCTTAAAGGTATAACTACAATAGTCATATTATATATAAGTTTTTCAAGCGGTGGCAGGGGAATAAAAGGAAGAGGGCCTGCCATCTGTCCATATACGTAGTTCAGCGCCCACGCTGCCATAACGGCTGCTATAATTCCTCCACCTAGTGTTAACAATAATCCTTCCATAACAAATGGGAGTGCAATAAATGTTTCAGGTGCACCTAACAGTCTCAGCGTATTTATTTGCTCTCTATTATTGTATATTCCCATCCTGATAATATGAGATATGGTTACAAGTGTAAAAATTCCAACTGCTATTATAACTAAATATCCTAAAAGCTTTAATACACCTGCAATATTATGAATACGATCCAACACTTCTCTGTTATCCCTAACATGATCAATTCCAGTCACATGATCTAACTTTTCTAAAACTTGATTCATCTCTTTCAGGTCAATTCTTATCTCTATAAAAGAGTCAAAAGGATTATCCTCAAAGAACTCCAAGACTCGAGCTTCCTTTCCCAGGATTTCTACCATTCTGTTATAGGCTTCAGCTTCATCAACAATCCTTATCTCCCTGACACCTTTGATGATTTTAATCTTCTCAATCAATTGTATTACATCTTTGCTATCAATGTTTTCTGCATAGTAGGCATTGATTTCTGCTTCTCCTTGGATGATCGCCACAACTTGATTGCTAATCCACCAGC
>JAUQXG010000103.1 GCA_030834765.1 Lutispora sp. | reverse complement strand
TGGAGTAAATACTCTTGCGCCTAGTTGCGTGTCAAGCATATACAAACCGTTTACATCATTGCCTATTCTTTCTAGCTTAGCGATTATATTGGTGAAGCTTTCTTCTTCTTCTACCTGCTCATCTACAAACCATTTTAACATGCTTATGGTTGCATGCTCTTTTTCTTCTATAGCTAGATCCATCAAAAGATATATTCTGCTTGTAATAAATTTTTCATGCTCTAAAGCTTTTTTGAAAGGATCAATGATGCTTTCAAATGTATTATTTGGTTTTTCCATAGTACCTATGGTAATATCTCCATTCATTCTGCTTATATAATTAAAGAAAATCTTAGCATGAGCCCTTTCTTCTTCAACCTGGACCTTGAAAAAGTTTTCAAATCCAGGCAGGTTCTTACCTGCGAAATGCGCTTCCATTGCTAAATAAATATGAGCTGATTCGAACTCATAGTTTACCTGATTATTCAGTTCTTCAAAAAGTTTTTTACTTATCATAATATACCTCCTATACATTTGTGATTCCTTATATCATAGCACTAATAATTGTTTTTGTCTAAGAATCTTTGTTGAAATAAATGATATAGGACAATAAAAGAAAGTATAGTAATCGTTCTATACTTTCTTGGCGAATCAATCTAAATATTCAGGCCTTATGCTGTTGCGAAATATTGATAAAGGTATCTTTACTACAGGCAGTTTATCTTCAGTAGGAGCGATTGCATTAAACTTTAAGAATACTACAAGATTATTATCTTCAATATAATAAGGTTGATCAGTAGAAATTCCTGGAAATGCTGATTGACCTGGCTGTTTTCTGATCTCATTGTTTATTAATTGAACATAATTAGCATCAGGTTTGAATACATCCCGAAGACCTAAAGCTTTTCCCGTAACGATATTATAATTATAGGGCGCCTTTATATATGCACGATTTTGCTGATCATATTCATTATAAAGGACAGATAGGCTGAGGAGATTGTTTTTATTGTAAGTCACTCTGTATATACTGGATATTTCATATGGAACGGATCTTCTTAAATCCTCACCAGCTGAGTTTAATTGGTTATAAAATTCTGTAATATCGTTTTCAAAAGATTTGTTCATAAAGTCTTTAATCCCTGCATTGATATTTCCCTCTACAACAGGAATTTGCAAGTCTGCTTGTACATATGGGGTGCTGAGCTTTCTCTCAACCGTTCTAATGGTTATGGGATTGGCAGCTGCCACGAAGTAGCTTTGACCTGTGACTGGCGCTGAATAAACTGTTTGCATGCAATAAGGGCATTGATAAGAATCATAATTAGCTAGTCTATTCATATAGAAAACCTCACTTTCTCCGAATGTATCTTCAAGAAAATAACTAGTTATTTTCTTGAAGATACATTCCTTATCACAATATGCAGAGATATAAAAAATGTTACTTAAATAATGAAAATAGTATACAATAATGGCATAAGACGATAGAAGGAGTATTATCATGTTTAAGATATTTATAGTTGAGGATGACAATAAAATAGCTGAAATAATATTAGAAAATCTCACAAGATGGGGTTATGAAGGTGTTGCAGCGAAGGACTTTAGCAATATATTTGAAGAATTCGTAAAATATAATCCTAATTTAGTGCTTCTAGATATAAATCTGCCATCCTTTGATGGATATTATTGGTGTAATAAAATACGCCAGATTTCTAAAGTGCCCATCGTATTCCTATCTTCAAGAAATACTAGCATGGATATTATTATGGCTGTAAATATGGGTGGGGATGATTTTATTACCAAGCCTTTTTCTCTTGATGTGCTTATGGCTAAGATAAATGCAGTCCTGCGCAGAACATATTCCTATACAGACAACAGCGCAGATATATTGGAACACAACGGAGCAATATTGAATCTTAAAGATTATACATTGATATTTAAGGAGCAGAAAACTGAACTAACTAAAAACGAATTAAAGATATTGTATCTTCTTATAAAAAATAATGGTGCTATTGTAAGTCGAGATAAAATTATGAGAAACCTTTGGGAAGATGAAAGCTTTGTTGATGATAATACCCTTACAGTAAATATAAACAGATTGCGTAAAAAGCTGAAGGATATGGGATTAGAAGATTATATAGGTACCAAGAAAGGACAAGGGTATACTGTGCTATGAAATTCATTGATTATTTGAAAGACAAAAAATATTTGATTTTATTTTATATCATACATATGACCTTTATATACGCAGTGGTATTCCTTGATACGTCAAATCAGATGTTTAGCTCAAATCTGGCATATATGTTTTTTGTAGCCACCTCTATGTTTATTATATATCTTGGCGTAGGCTTTTTAAGAAGGAAAGCCTACTACAGAGATTTTGAGAAATTGAAGGAAGGAAATAATAACAATTGGGTAATTCATTTACCTAAAGAACAAAGTATAGAAGATAAAATATATCACAAGCTTATCACAAAGCAGGATGAAGTATGGAGAAAGGAAAATACGTTATATAGTGAAAAAGCCAAAGAAGATTTGGAATTTAT
>JAUQXG010000102.1 GCA_030834765.1 Lutispora sp. | reverse complement strand
TATCTGTAGTCAAATCTTCTATCTCTTCTTCCACAGATTCCTTAATCATGATTTCCTCATTTCCTCCTGTGAGGACTTTGACATCCAATGCCAAACTCTGAAGCTCTTTAATCAATACTTTAAATGACTCAGGAACACCAGGCTCCGGAATATTTTCACCTTTTACAATAGCTTCATAAGTCTTAACCCTTCCAACTACATCATCTGACTTCACTGTGAGTATTTCTTGAAGGGTATGTGCCGCTCCGTATGCTTCAAGAGCCCAAACTTCCATCTCTCCAAATCTTTGGCCTCCGAACTGAGCTTTTCCTCCAAGAGGTTGCTGGGTTACTAGTGAATATGGTCCAGTGGATCTAGCATGGATTTTATCGTCAACAAGATGCAATAGCTTCAGGATGTACATATATCCAACTGTTACTGTGTTGTCAAAGTATTCTCCTGTTCTTCCATCTCTTAGTCTTACCTTACCGGTTCTATTCATATCAATGCCATCTATTGGGCTTTCTGCAAACAGTTTCATGATTCTTTCTATTTCTTTTGTATCTTTTAAATCAGTCTTTTGCAATCTATCCTTCACAGCTATTAAATTAGGATCAATTTCAAACAGCTTATCATTGATATAATCTGCTATAATTGATTTTTCTTGGCTGATGTCTGGAGCTATATACTCTCCATCCTCTTCTTCTGCTGCCTTCTGCGCTAACTTAATTTTTTCCCTGATAATACCAAGGTTTTTCTTTGTTTGAATAACTTTATTTGTTGATTCAATAGTCTCCATAATGTTATCCTCATTTGCACCGTCAAATACAGGTGTAGCTATTTTCCAGCCTAATGCTTTTGCAGCTAAACCAAGGTGAACTTCAAGCACTTGACCTATATTCATACGAGAAGGAACTCCAAGAGGGTTTAATACAATTTGCAATGGTGTTCCATTAGGCATAAACGGCATATCTTCTTCAGGAAGCACTCTTGAAATAACACCCTTGTTACCATGTCGTCCTGCCATTTTATCTCCAACAGAAATTTTTCTCTTCTGAGCAATATATACTCTCACAAGCTGATTCACTCCAGGAGATAATTCATCTCCATTTTCTCTTGTGAACACCTTCACATCAACTATCATTCCGGATTCTCCATGAGGAACTCTTAGTGATGTATCTCTAACTTCTCTAGCTTTTTCACCAAATATGGCACGAAGCAATCTTTCTTCTGCTGTTAGCTCTGTTTCTCCCTTTGGCGTAACTTTACCAACTAATATATCTCCAGATCTGACTTCAGCACCTATTCTTATGATTCCTCGCTCGTCAAGATCCTTTAATGCTTCTTCTCCTACATTTGGTATATCTCTCGTTATTTCTTCAGGTCCAAGTTTTGTATCTCTAGCATCTGCTTCATATTCTTCTATATGAATAGATGTAAACACGTCTTCTTTAACAAGCTTTTCGCTTATTAATATGGCATCCTCGTAGTTGTAACCTTCCCATGTCATAAAGCCAATCAGTATATTTCTACCAAGTCCTATTTCTCCAAGCCTTGTTGAAGGCCCATCTGCTATGGCATCGCCTTTTTTTAGAACATCGCCCTTTTTAACCATAGGTCTTTGGTTGATGCATGTACCTTGATTTGACCTTATAAATTTCAAAAGCTTATATCTTCTTTTCTCACCTTTTTCATTCCTGGTTACTACTTCGTTAGCACTAACTTTTTCAACTACACAATTTTCTTTTGTAACTAATACAACCCCTGAATCCACAGCTGCCTTATATTCCATCCCAGTTCCTATGATAGGTGAATCCGGCTGTATTAATGGCACTGCTTGACGTTGCATGTTTGAACCCATTAGTGCTCTATTTGCATCATCGTTTTCTAAGAAAGGTATCATCGCTGTTGCAACTGAGACTACTTGTTTTGGAGATACATCCATAAAATCAACTTCTGCATTAGGCACAATTACAATCTCATGCTTAAATCTCGCTGTTACTCTCTTATGGATGAATTTACCTTCTTCGTCAAGAGGTTCATTTGCTTGCGCTACTACGAATTCATCTTCCACATCTGCGGTTAAATATACAATCTCTTCCGAGACTAACTTTAAACCACTTTCAGGAGTAATAACTCTTCTATATGGAGCTTCTATAAAGCCGTATTCATTAATCCTTGCGTAAGTACTTAATGACCCAATAAGTCCTATGTTTGGACCTTCTGGAGTTTCAATGGGGCACATTCTCCCATAATGAGAGTGATGCACGTCTCTAACTTCAAAGCCTGCTCTTTCTCTGGAAAGACCGCCTGGTCCAAGTGCAGAAAGCCTTCTTTTATGTGTTAGCTCTGCAAGAGGATTGGTTTGATCCATGAATTGAGAAAGTTGACTGCTTCCAAAGAACTCTTTGATGGCAGCTGAAACAGGTCTTATATTAACCAGTTGCTGCGGTGTTACCACATCGATATCTTGGATTGTCATTCTTTCTTTTACTACTCTTTCCATTCTAGATAAACCAATTCTAAACTGATTTTGTAATAGTTCTCCCACTGAGCGGAGTCTTCTATTACCTAGATGATCTATATCATCAATGTTTCCAATTCCATTTGGAAGATTAATTCCGTAATTAACAGAAGCCAATATATCGTCAATTAAAATATGTTTTGGTATAAGCTCGTCTATTCTGCTTCTGATTTCTTCTTTGATCTCTGCTTCTGATTTATCATTTTCTATGATTGATTTAAGTACTGAAAGATTCACTCTTTCCCTTATCTTTAAATCAGATATATCAAAACTTAAATAATCGTTTATATTAACTGTGTTATTACCTAGGATTTTTACTGGCTTTCCTTCTATAATAACAATTGCCTCATTTACTCCTGCATCTTGTATCTTTACAGCTTTCTCTCTGGAAACCTTTTCTCCTGCTTCTGCAAGGACTTCTCCAGTTCTTGGGTCTACTATTTCCTTTTCTAGTCTTTGACCAGATAGTCTAGTAGCTACCCCAAGCTTTTTATTGAATTTGTACCTACCAACTTTAGCTAAATCATACCTTTTTGCATCAAAAAATAGTGACTCGAGCAAAGCCTTCGAACTTTCAACAGTAGGAGGCTCTCCTGGTCTTAATCTTTTATATACTTCAAGTAAACCGTCTTCCGCTGACTTTGTACCATCCTTATCAATAGTGGCTCTAATTCTCTCATCTTCACCTAGTATATTTAGAATCTGTTCATCAGTTCCAAATCCTAGGGCTCTCAAGAATACCGTAATAGGAATTTTTCTCGTTCTGTCAATTCTTATCCACATAATATCATTAGAGTCTGCTTCGTATTCTAGCCAAGCTCCTCTATTCGGGATAACAGTTGCAGAGTGTAATTTTTTTCCTGTTTTGTCAATGGATTCTGCATAATACACACCTGGAGATCTTACAAGTTGACTTACAATAACTCTTTCAGCGCCGTTTATGATAAACGTGCCCTGTTCTGTCATTAATGGAAAATCTCCCATAAAGACTTCCTGCTCTTTAACCTCATTTGTAGACTTATTAATAAGTCTAATTTTAACTTTTAGAGGAGCAGAATAAGTTACGTCTCTTTCCTTGCACTCTTCTACAGAGTATTTTGGTTTCCCGTCTATTGAATAATCTACAAATTCTAGTATTAGATTACCCGTGTAGTCTTGTATTGGGGAAACATCATGAAATACTTCTCGAAGACCTTCTTCCAGGAACCAATTGTATGAGTTCTTCTGAACTTCAATTAGGTTTGGCATATCCATTACTTCATCGATTTTAGAATAACTCATCCTCTGAGTTTTCCCAACAGAGATAGGATGCACCATCAGTCTTTCACCCCTTAATTAAATAAAATAAAACAGCCAAAAGCGTTAAGTTTTTTTAAGTATTGCTTTTGGTCATCATAAAATAAAGCATACTATTTCAATTTTTCCTTGTTTAGGCATTTTTATACAGTCGCCGGAAATTTTTGTGAAATTTCGCACACCGATGCAATATATAATTATGTCATACCACTTATATACTGTCAAGTATTAAAATAACATTTTGTAAAACTTTTAGGTCAAGTTTTCTTGGATTGCCTCTGTAGCATTGTATATTGGGTTGCTTGACATACCGGGCAGAATGGGGAATAATTTTATACGCTCAATTTGAATTGCTTTTGTAAATACCTAAGGCTTGGCGACTAAGAACGTTGTAATAGTCTTCAAAACTCGCGTTATTCTGGCTTTAGTTAATTTATCTTTTTGCAAAATTTATAGCTTTAATAAATTTTCTTGAATACAGCGCTCAAACAGTTGAAGACTATTACACTTATCTAAGTCACCTTCACCAAGGTATTTTACAAAAGACAATAATATTTCACTTCATAAAATTATTCCCCATTCTGCCTAGTGTATCACTTAAACACATTTATTGACTTCAAGTTTCAGGCTTCAAAGGCTTTTCTAATCATGGGTTCATAAATGAACAGGGCTTTGGGAGGGTGTATATTTGTAGAACGAAATATAATTGTCTTTTGAAAATTTTCTTAGTGAAGGGTTTTTTAGAAAGGCCAAATAGGCTTCACTGTTCGAGCATTATAAATTACTTTGGTGGTCCAAAGTCTTTCTAAGGCGCAAAACTTAATTTTAGTGATACATCATGTGCGAGTTTGAAGCTCTATTTGAGTTTTTCTTAAAACCCAAGCTTAGAAAATGTCAAAAGCAATTTTAATTGAGCGAACAAATATCACCCTCCCAAAGCCCGGTGTGCCATAAAACCCAAAATCTCCGAAGTCCTGCCCCAGTTTTCAATGATTAGCCATTGATGTGATATTAGAATGGTTGGATAAAAGAACAAGCCGTGGCATTTGACACGGCTTGTTCTTTTATTGTAGTTGAATTATTTTATTTCAATTGCAGCGCCTGTACCATCAAATTTAGCTTTGATAGCATCAGCTTCTTCTTTAGTAACTGCTTCTTTAATTGGCTTTGGAGCTCCGTCAACTAAATCTTTAGCTTCCTTTAATCCAAGACCTGTTATTTCTCTTACTACTTTGATAACCTTAATCTTTTCTGCGCCTGCTGCTGTAAGAATTACATCAAATTCAGTTTTTTCTTCAGCTACTGGAGCTGCTGCTGCCACACCTGCTGCTACTGGAGCTGCTGCTGTTACACCAAATTCTTCTTCGATTGCTTTTACTAATTCTGCTAATTCAAGAACTGTCATGCTCTTAATTTCTTCTATAAACTTTAAAGTTTTTTCACTTGCCATTTTATATTCCTCCTAAATTTTCAATAATTATTGCTGTACTTCTTTTTGTTCCTTAATTGTGTTAAGCGCATATGCAAGGTTTCTGATCGTACCTTGTAATCCGCCAACCAACATTGCAAGAAGAATCTCTCTTGATGGAAGATCTCCTAATGCTTTAACGGCACTAGCATCCATATACTTTCCTTCTACTAAACCCGCTTTGGATGAAATAGTTGACTTTGGATGCTCTTTCAAGAATTGGTTTATAGTTTTCGCTGGAGCGATTACATCATTATAACCAAACGCCACTGCCACTGGACCTTGTAGGTGTTCATGCAATGACTCTATTCCTAATTCTGTAGCTGCTCTTTTAAACATTGTATTTTTATAAACCTTGTACTCTACACCGTTCTCTCTGAATTTTTTTCTTAACTCAGTAACATCTGCAACATTAATACCTTTGTAGTCCACTAATATAACTGAATTTGCTTTTTCTATCTTCTCTTTTACTTCGTTGATAACGGCTTGTTTTGCTTCAAGATTTTTTGACATTTTTACACCTCCTTGAGTTCGCGAACAGAGTTCGCGCAGTTGGAATGGTCTTTTGAAAATACAAAAGACCTCTCCGTAGATTTAGAGAGGTCATACACACAGAATATATCGCAACATATAATCTATACTTTAAAACCTCGGTAGGACCTTTACAACAATAACACCACTTGTTCCTGGCCATTTTGAAAAAATGGCCTAAGACAAGCTCCGCTTGTCAACCTACTATCTACGGTAAATATTCTTCTTAATTCAAAGGTATTCTAACATACCTTCTTTAACCTGTCAATAAAAGACTATAACCTATTAATCAGCTACGCGCATTGGGTTAACCTTTATACCAGGGCCCATTGTACTTGTTACAGTAACACTTCTCAAGTATGTTCCTTTTGCTGCAGCTGGCTTAGCTTTAATAATAGCTTCCATCAAAGTCTTGAAGTTATCTGCAATCTTTTCTGTTCCAAATGAAACCTTTCCAATTGCAACGTGCATAATAGCAGTTTTATCAAGTCTATACTCAACTTTACCGGCTTTGATTTCTTTTATAGCTCTTTCCACATCAAATGTAACAGTACCTGATTTTGGATTAGGCATTAAGCCCTTTGGTCCTAATACTTTACCAAGTCTTCCAACAACGCCCATCATGTCTGGTGTAGCAACTACAACATCATAATCGAACCAGTTTTCTCCTTGTATCTTAGTAACAAGTTCCTCAGCACCTACAAAATCTGCTCCTGCTAATTCAGCTTCCTTCGCTTTGTCGCCTTTTGCGAAAACTAAAACTCTCAATGTTTTACCTGTTCCATGAGGAAGTACAACTACTCCTCTAACTTGTTGATCTGCATGTCTTGGGTCAACGCCAAGCTTAACATGCACTTCTACGGATTCATCAAATTTTGCTTTTGCAGTTTGTTGAACCAACTCTAATGCATCTTTGTAATCATATAATTTTGCTCTGTCAACTAGCTTTGCACTCTCTTTATAAGTTTTTCCTCTAAACATTTCATTTCCTCCTTGTGGTATTAGCGGAATTTATCCTCCCACTTATTTACTAATTTAAAACTATTCTTCTACAACAATACCCATGCTTCTAGCAGTACCTGCTATCATAGTCATAGCAGCTTCTATGCTTGCTGCATTTAGATCTGGCATTTTTTGTTCTGCTATTTCTCTAATTTTCGCCTTATTTATCTTAGCGATCTTCGTTTTATTTGGTACTCCTGAACCACTTTCAACCCCTACGGCCTTCTTTAAAAGAACTGCTGCTGGTGGAGTTTTTAATATGAATGTAAATGATCTGTCTTGATAAACTGTTATAACAACAGGGATAATAAGACCTGCTTGCTTTGCAGTTTTTTCATTAAATTCCTTACAAAATCCCATAATATTCACACCATGCTGTCCTAATGCAGGACCTATAGGTGGTGCTGGTGTAGCTTTTCCAGCTGGAACTTGCAACTTTACTAATGCTGTAATTTTCTTTGCCATGATTACACCTCCTTTCAAAAATCGAAATTACTAAATTCTCTCTATTTGTAAAAATTCTAATTCTACAGGAGTCTCTCTTCCAAACATAGAAACCAACACTTTAACCTTATGCTTCTCATTGTTGATTTCCTGAATAACACCAATGAAATTCTCAAAAGGCCCAGATACTACTTTTACACTGTCGCCAACTTTCGCATCTAGTTTAATAGGC